>NZ_CP151992.1:0-102500 GCF_038593395.1 Bacillus sp. FSL R5-0397
ATGGAAAATATTTTGGATCTGTGGAATAAAGCACTTCAAAAAATAGAGACAAAATTGAGCAAACCTAGTTTTGAAACATGGATGAAGTCCACTAAAGCCCATTCTCTTCAAGGAGATACGCTGACTATTACTGCACCTAATGAATTTGCGAGGGACTGGCTCGAGTCAAGATACCTTCACTTAATTGCAGATACCATCTATGAACTGACAGGCGAAGAGCTCAGCATCAAATTTATCATTCCTCAAAATCAGGACGAAGAGGAAGCCATGCCAAAATCTCCAATCAAAAAAATGTCGAAAGAAGAACCCGTTGAAATTCCACAAAATATGCTGAATCCAAAATATACATTTGATACTTTTGTTATTGGTTCAGGCAACCGTTTTGCTCATGCAGCTTCACTTGCAGTCGCAGAAGCACCAGCAAAAGCATATAACCCGCTTTTTATTTATGGGGGCGTTGGTTTAGGAAAGACTCACTTAATGCATGCGATCGGTCATTACGTCATCGACCATAATCCATCAGCCAAAGTGGTCTATCTATCATCTGAAAAATTTACAAATGAATTTATCAACTCAATCCGGGACAACAAAGCAGTCGATTTCCGTAATCGCTATCGGAATGTAGATGTGCTTTTGATAGATGATATTCAATTTTTAGCAGGAAAAGAACAAACACAAGAAGAGTTTTTCCATACATTCAACACACTTCACGAAGAAAGTAAGCAAATCGTCATTTCTAGTGACCGGCCGCCAAAGGAAATTCCGACACTTGAAGACAGATTACGCTCTCGATTCGAATGGGGCTTAATTACAGACATTACCCCGCCAGATCTAGAAACGCGTATTGCGATCTTACGTAAAAAAGCAAAAGCAGAAGGTTTAGACATTCCGAATGAAGTCATGCTTTATATTGCCAATCAAATCGACAGCAATATTCGGGAACTGGAAGGTGCTTTGATTCGTGTTGTTGCTTACTCTTCTTTAATCAATAAAGACATCAATGCTGATCTAGCAGCTGAAGCCCTAAAGGACATCATTCCTTCATCAAAACCTAAGGTGATTACAATAAAAGATATTCAAAGAATTGTAGGGCAGCAATTTAATATTCGATTAGAAGATTTCAAAGCGAAGAAACGTACGAAATCAGTTGCTTATCCAAGACAAATTGCGATGTATCTCTCTAGAGAAATGACCGATTCCTCTCTACCTAAAATCGGAGAAGAATTTGGTGGACGAGATCATACGACCGTCATTCATGCTCATGAGAAAATTTCAAAATTAATCGTTGAAGATGAACAGCTTCAGCAGCATGTCAAAGAGATCAAAGAACAACTAAAATAATCAAGCTGATAAGATAAGTACGGGAAAATGTGAATAACTAGAGCATAGTCATACACAGTCTGTCCACATGTGGATAGGCTGTCTTTCCTTTCTTTCTACTGACTTATCCACATATTCACAAGCCCTACTAGTACTTCTACGATTTTTATTAAATAAATATATATACATGTCATTAAGAAAAATTAGGAGGACCACTATGAAATTCACGATTCAAAAAGATCGTCTTGTTGAAAGTGTCCAAGATGTATTAAAGGCCGTATCCTCTAGAACAACGATTCCTATTTTGACAGGGATTAAAATTGTTGCATCTGATGAAGGGGTTTCTCTCACAGGGAGCGATTCTGATATCTCAATCGAATCTTTTATTCCTCAAAGAGATGGAGATTTAGAAGTCATTACAATTGATCGACCAGGAAGTATTGTGCTGCAAGCCCGCTTCTTTAGCGAAATCGTTAAGAAACTGCCTATGTCTACTGTCGAAATTGAGGTAGAACAAAATCATCTGACCATCATCCGCTCTGGTTCAGCAGAATTTAATTTAAACGGCTTAGATGCTGAAGAATATCCGCATCTGCCACAAATTGAAGAGCATCATGCTTTTCAAATTCCAACAGATTTGCTTAAAAACCTTATCCGTCAAACGGTTTTCGCGGTGTCCACCTCAGAAACACGACCTATCTTGACAGGTGTAAACTGGAAGGTTGAAAAAGGTGAATTAATATGCACAGCAACGGATAGTCATCGTCTTGCTTTAAGAAAAGCGAAGTTGGATATTAACGAGGAAAGCTCGTACAATGTGGTCATTCCAGGAAAGAGTTTAACAGAGCTAAGTAAAATTCTTGATGATGGACAAGATCTTGTGAGCATCGTCATTACGGAGACACAGGTTCTCTTTAAAGCACAGAACGTGCTATTCTTCTCAAGATTATTGGATGGTAATTACCCAGATACAGCTCGCCTCATTCCGCAAGAAAGTAAAACGGATGTAGTGGTGAATACGAAAGAATTCCTTCAAGCGATTGATCGCGCGTCACTTTTAGCAAGAGAAGGGCGTAACAACGTTGTGAAGCTTTCTGCTGATCCTGCGCAAAGCCTTGAAATCTCTTCTAATTCGCCTGAAATCGGTAAAGTAGTTGAAACGGTGCAAGCAGATGACATTAAAGGGGAGGATCTCAAAATCTCTTTCAGTCCGAAATATATGCTTGATGCTTTAAAAGTATTAGAGGGAACAGAGATTCATGTCAGTTTCACTGGCGCAATGAGACCATTCCTATTACGCACGCCAAATGATGATTCCATTTTGCAATTGATTCTTCCAGTTAGAACGTATTAATTTGGTCTAAAATGGCTGCTGTGTGAGCGCACAGCAGCTTTTTTCCTCGTTTCCTCAGCTTTCTTTCATCCCAGTTCGCTTTCCCCCTTTCCTTCTTGTCTTGTTTTTTAGTACAATTAGATATTAGTGATATTGAAAGAGGTCGATACAATGCCTAATCTGATAACGATTGAAACAGAAATGATTACATTAGGGCAGTTTTTGAAATTAGCCGAAGTCATTCAATCTGGTGGAATGGCGAAGTGGTTTTTAAGTGAACATGAGGTGTTCATCAATCAAGAGCCAGATAATAGACGGGGACGCAAATTATACCCAGGAGATGTTGTCGAGATAGAAGGTCACGGCACATTTCAAGTTGTGAATTAGAAACGGGTGACAATACATGTACATTCAAAGTCTGGCGTTAACTTCATACCGAAACTATGAACACACCGAGCTTCAATTCGACAATAAGGTGAATGTGATGATTGGTGAGAACGCCCAAGGTAAAACGAACCTGATGGAAGCGATCTATGTATTGTCGATGGCAAAGTCTCATCGTACGTCAAATGATAAAGAACTTATCCGATGGGACGAAGACTATGCTAAAATAGAAGGTAGAGTCATCAAAAAAAATGGTCCACTCCCCATGCAGCTCGTGATCTCAAAAAAAGGAAAAAAGGGCAAGGTCAATCACATTGAACAACAGAAACTCAGTCATTATGTTGGTGCCTTGAACACCATCATGTTTGCACCAGAGGATCTCAGCCTTGTGAAAGGTAGCCCGCAAATCCGCAGAAGATTCCTCGACATGGAGATTGGACAAGTGTCTGCTGTCTACTTGCATGATTTATCGCTCTATCAAAAAATCCTCACTCAGCGAAATCATTACTTGAAACAATTGCAAACAAGAAAGCAAACGGATCAAGCGATGCTGGAGATTTTAACAGAGCAGTTGATTGATGCGGCAGCGAAGGTTGTCAAAAGAAGACTGACTTTTACGAAACAGCTCGAAAAATGGGCGCAGCCGCTGCATTTTGGGATTTCAAGAGAGCTGGAAACGCTCAAGCTCCAATACCAGACGGCAATAGAGGTATCAGAAGCGTCAGACTTGTCGAAAATAAAAAATAGCTATGAAGAATCGTTTCAGAAACTAAGAGACAGAGAAATAGACCGAGGGGTGACGCTATGGGGGCCTCACAGAGATGATCTTCTTTTCTTTGTGAATGGTCGGGATGTTCAGACATATGGCTCTCAAGGGCAGCAAAGAACAACAGCTCTTTCACTAAAGCTGGCAGAAATTGATCTGATTCATGAAGAAATCGGTGAATACCCAATTCTTCTGCTCGATGATGTTTTATCTGAACTTGATGATTACAGACAGTCTCATTTGCTCCATACCATTCAGGGACGTGTACAGACCTTCGTCACCACTACGAGTGTTGAAGGCATCGATCACGCCACCTTGAAAGAAGCGGAAATTTTCAGAGTAGCCAGTGGAAAAGTAATTGACTGATAAATGAGGTGTGGGTCTTGTATATTCATTTAGGTGATGATTGTGTTGTTTCTACACGAGAGATTGTCGCAATTGTTGATTACAAAATGAGGTCATCTTCTGTTGTAGAGGAATTTCTTCAAAAACAAGAAGAACAAATCATTTCGTTGTCACAAGGGACACCCAAATCCATCGTCGTCACAACTGAATCCGTGTATTACTCTCCTCTTTCCTCAAGCACGCTCAAAAAACGTGCTTCATTTGTGATTGAAATTGAAGTCTAAAAGCTCAATTCATATAAATATAATCGTTTAAGAAAAGTGTAGGTGAATGTACGTGGCAATGGAACAGCAACATAATAGTTATGATGAAAATCAGATACAGGTGCTCGAAGGACTAGAAGCGGTTAGAAAACGTCCAGGAATGTACATTGGGTCAACTAGTGCAAAAGGACTTCACCATCTTGTATGGGAAATTGTCGACAACAGTATTGATGAGGCTTTAGCTGGTTATTGTACAGACATTACAGTGCAAATTGAAAAAGATAATAGCATCACAGTGAAAGATAACGGCCGCGGAATTCCTGTTGGGATTCACGAAAAAATGGGACGTCCTGCTGTAGAAGTGATTATGACGGTTCTTCACGCTGGTGGTAAATTTGACGGCAGCGGTTATAAAGTATCTGGCGGTTTGCATGGCGTAGGGGCATCTGTTGTTAATGCGTTATCTATGACCTTAGACGTGACTGTATATCGTGATGGGAAAATTCATTATCAACAATTCAAACGCGGTGTTCCAGTTGGAGATTTAGAGATCATTGGTGAAACAGATGTAACAGGGACAACCACTCATTTTGTGCCAGATCCAGAAATTTTTACTGAAACCATTGAATTTGATTACGACACACTTGCTAACCGTGTACGTGAGTTAGCTTTCTTAACAAAAGGCGTCAACATCATCATTGAAGACTTACGTGAAGGCAAAGAGCGAAGAAATGAATACTGCTATGAAGGCGGTATTAAGAGCTATGTAGAACATTTGAATCGCTCGAAGGAAGTCGTTCATGAAGAACCAGTTTACATCGAGGGTGAAAAAGACGGAATCACCGTTGAAGTTGCACTGCAATACAACGATTCCTATACAAGCAATATTTATTCTTTCGCCAACAACATCAACACATATGAAGGCGGAACACATGAAGCAGGCTTTAAAACAGGTCTGACGCGTGTGATCAATGATTATGCTCGTAAAAATGGCGTATTCAAAGATGGTGACTCGAATTTGAGCGGTGAAGATGTACGAGAAGGCTTAACAGCCATTATCTCTATCAAACATCCAGACCCTCAATTCGAAGGACAAACGAAGACAAAGCTCGGTAACTCAGAAGCAAGAACCATTACCGACTCCCTCTTCTCCGAAGCACTTGAGAAATTCCTCCTAGAGAACCCTGATGCTGCAAAGAAAATTGTGGAGAAAGGTGTGATGGCAGCTCGTGCAAGAATGGCTGCCAAAAAGGCACGTGAGCTGACAAGACGTAAAAGTGCACTGGAAGTCTCTAGCTTGCCTGGGAAACTGGCAGACTGTTCTTCTAAAGATCCTTCCATCTCTGAGCTTTATATCGTAGAGGGAGATTCTGCGGGCGGATCTGCTAAGCAAGGTCGTGATCGACATTTCCAAGCGATCTTACCGTTAAGAGGGAAGATCCTAAACGTTGAAAAAGCACGACTAGATAAAATTTTATCTAACAACGAGGTTCGTTCAATGATTACAGCGCTAGGGACCGGAATCGGAGAAGACTTCACTTTAGAGAAAGCACGTTATCACAAAATTGTGATCATGACTGATGCTGATGTTGATGGAGCGCATATTCGGACGCTACTCCTAACATTCTTCTATCGCTACATGCGTGAAATCATTGAAAACGGTTATGTGTATATTGCACAGCCGCCTTTATATAAAGTGCAGCAAGGAAAGCGTGTTGAATACGTGTATAACGATAAACAGCTAGATGAACTGTTAAAAACACTGCCTCAAACACCGAAACCTGGACTTCAGCGTTATAAAGGGCTTGGAGAGATGAATGCTACTCAGCTTTGGGAAACAACAATGGATCCTGATGCGAGAACACTTCTTCAAGTGACACTTGAGGATGCAATCGATGCTGATGAGACTTTTGAAATGCTAATGGGAGATAAAGTAGAGCCGAGACGTAACTTTATCGAAGAAAATGCACAATACGTAAAAAATCTTGATATTTAGATAGGTATCCCCCCTTGAGAGCAACCTTATTTCTTGTTTGGAATAAGGTTGTTTTTCAAGAAACAGGGGCGTGAAACGAATGTCCTGGTTTTCTGCGTTTCGTTGATTTTCTAGTAAATAAATGTGTATAAAGGCAAGATTATTGATATAATGGAGAATAGTCTTGTGAAGATAAATACATATTTTACTCCCACATAATTTATTTCATGTGATACGTAAAGGGAGGTTCTTATAGTGAGTGAACAACATACACCAAATGTACGCGAAGTGAATATTAGCCATGAAATGCGTACGTCCTTTTTAGATTATGCAATGAGTGTTATTGTTTCGCGTGCATTACCAGATGTGCGAGACGGATTGAAGCCCGTGCATCGAAGAATTTTGTATGCGATGAATGACCTAGGTATGACAAGTGATAAACCATTTAAGAAATCTGCACGTATCGTTGGGGAAGTTATCGGTAAGTACCACCCTCACGGTGATAGCGCTGTATATGAAGCGATGGTTCGGATGGCGCAAGATTTCAACTATCGTAATATGCTGGTTGAAGGGCACGGGAACTTTGGTTCTGTCGATGGAGACGGTGCAGCAGCCATGCGTTATACCGAGGCACGTCTTTCTAAAATTTCGATGGAGATCCTGCGTGATATCACAAAGGACACCATTGATTATCAAGATAACTACGATGGCAGTGAAAGAGAGCCAGTCGTTATGCCTGCTAGGTTCCCGAACTTATTAGTGAACGGGGCAACTGGAATCGCTGTAGGGATGGCAACGAATATCCCGCCTCACCAACTAGGTGAAGTGATTGATGGGGTATTGGCAATTAGTCAAAATCCTGAAATGACGACACAGGAACTAATGGACATCATTCCAGGTCCAGACTTCCCAACTGCGGGACAAATCATTGGCCGAAGCGGTATTCGTAAAGCGTATGAAACAGGACGCGGCTCTATTACATTACGTGCAAAGTCAAATATCGAAGAAACATCTAGTGGTAAGCAGCGCATTGTCATCAACGAGATTCCTTACCAGGTTAATAAAGCTCGTTTGATCGAAAAAATCGCTGATCTTGTCCGTGATAAAAAGATTGATGGCATTACAGATCTTCGTGATGAATCTGACCGTAATGGAATGAGAATTGTCATTGAACTGCGAAGAGACGCAAACGTCCATGTTCTATTAAACAATCTTTATAAACAAACGACACTTCAAACGTCCTTCGGTATTAACTTGCTTGCACTTGTTGATGGACAGCCGAAAGTGTTGTCTCTCAAACAATGTCTTGAATATTACCTTGAGCATCAGAAAGTGATCATTCGTCGAAGAACGGCGTATGAATTGCGTAAAGCGGAAGCAAGAGCTCATATTTTAGAAGGCTTAAGAATTGCGCTTGATCACTTAGATGAGGTCATTGCCTTAATTAGAGGCTCTCAAACTGCTGAAATTGCAAGAAATGGTTTGATGGAAAACTATAGCTTGTCTGAAAAACAAGCACAGGCCATTCTCGATATGCGACTCCAGCGTTTGACTGGTTTAGAAAGAGAGAAAATAGAAGATGAATACAAAGGGCTTGTTGAATTGATTGCTGAATTGAAAGCCATTCTAGCAGACAATGAGAAAGTTCTAGAAATCATTAGAGAAGAATTAACAGAAATCAAAGAACGCTTCAATGATACGCGTCGCACAGAAATTGTGACAGCGGGTATAGAAACAATCGAAGACGAAGATTTGATTCCTGTTGAAAATATTGTGATCACACTGACTCATAATGGTTATATTAAGCGCCTGCCTGCATCAACATACCGCAGTCAAAAAAGAGGCGGTAAAGGTGTACAAGGAATGGGAACCAACGAAGATGATTTCGTTGAACAGCTGATCTCAACATCTACGCACGATACGATTCTCTTCTTCTCTAATAAAGGGAAGGTCTATCGAGCGAAGGGCTATGAGATCCCTGAATTCGGACGAACAGCGAAAGGGATTCCGATTATTAACCTTCTTGAAGTAGAAAAGGGAGAGTGGATAAACGCCATTATTCCAGTCAGCGAATTTGATGAAGATTCGTATCTCTTCTTTACAACAAGACACGGTGTATCGAAACGAACGTCATTGTCTCAATTTGCAAACATCCGTAACAACGGTTTGATTGCACTCAGCCTGCGTGATGAAGATGAATTGATGGCTGTTCGTTTAACCAATGGTGAAAAACAAATCATCATCGGAACGAAAAAAGGAATGCTCATTCGTTTCGACGAGACAGATGTTCGTGAAATGGGACGTACAGCAGCTGGAGTTAAAGGGATCACACTTTCTGAGGATGACATCGTCGTTGGAATGGAAATCCTTGAGCCAGATGCAAACGTATTGATCGTAACTGAAAAAGGTTATGGTAAATTAACGCCTGAAAAAGAATATCGTGTCCAAAGCCGTGGTGGTAAAGGTCTGAAAACGTGCAAGATCACTGACAACAACGGTCCGCTTGTTGCAGTGAAGGCGACTAACGCTGAAGCTGAAGAAGACTTGATGATTATCACAGGCAGTGGTGTCATCATTCGTATGGCCGTTTCAGATATCTCCACAACAGGCCGAGTCACTCAAGGTGTCCGTCTGATCCGTCTAGGTGATGATGAACATGTCGCTACAGTGGCATTAGTAGAACAATCACCAGAAGACGATGAAGAGAATAGTGAAGAAAACGTAGAAAATGTAGAGTCAGATCAAGAGCAATCTGAGTAAAAATAAAGCCGGTTTTTCACCGGCTTTATTTTTTTTTGAAAAAACATGATTTTTTTTGAAGTTTATAATGCTTTTTTCATAGATATGTGTTAATCTTTCAAAGGAGCAAAAAGAGGCTCTATTTTTTATCTCTTTCATAACAAAAACTTCTTAAAAAAATAAAATGTTTTTCAAGAAAAATGTTGACTATTGATAGAGATATATGATATATTTAAGTGGTCGCTTTGAGAGAGTGACAAACAAGTTCTTTGAAAACTAAACAAGACAAAACGTACCTGTTAATTCGAGTTTTTATAAAAAAATCCTATGATACATCATAGGTAGTCAGTCAAACGCTGACGAAAAACAAAACTTCGGTTTTGTACTTTTTCGGAGAGTTTGATCCTGGCTCAGGACGAACGCTGGCGGCGTGCCTAATACATGCAAGTCGAGCGGACAGAAGGGAGCTTGCTCCCGGATGTTAGCGGCGGACGGGTGAGTAACACGTGGGTAACCTGCCTGTAAGACTGGGATAACTCCGGGAAACCGGAGCTAATACCGGATAGTTCCTTGAACCGCATGGTTCAAGGATGAAAGACGGTTTCGGCTGTCACTTACAGATGGACCCGCGGCGCATTAGCTAGTTGGTGAGGTAACGGCTCACCAAGGCGACGATGCGTAGCCGACCTGAGAGGGTGATCGGCCACACTGGGACTGAGACACGGCCCAGACTCCTACGGGAGGCAGCAGTAGGGAATCTTCCGCAATGGACGAAAGTCTGACGGAGCAACGCCGCGTGAGTGATGAAGGTTTTCGGATCGTAAAGCTCTGTTGTTAGGGAAGAACAAGTGCAAGAGTAACTGCTTGCACCTTGACGGTACCTAACCAGAAAGCCACGGCTAACTACGTGCCAGCAGCCGCGGTAATACGTAGGTGGCAAGCGTTGTCCGGAATTATTGGGCGTAAAGGGCTCGCAGGCGGTTTCTTAAGTCTGATGTGAAAGCCCCCGGCTCAACCGGGGAGGGTCATTGGAAACTGGGAAACTTGAGTGCAGAAGAGGAGAGTGGAATTCCACGTGTAGCGGTGAAATGCGTAGAGATGTGGAGGAACACCAGTGGCGAAGGCGACTCTCTGGTCTGTAACTGACGCTGAGGAGCGAAAGCGTGGGGAGCGAACAGGATTAGATACCCTGGTAGTCCACGCCGTAAACGATGAGTGCTAAGTGTTAGGGGGTTTCCGCCCCTTAGTGCTGCAGCTAACGCATTAAGCACTCCGCCTGGGGAGTACGGTCGCAAGACTGAAACTCAAAGGAATTGACGGGGGCCCGCACAAGCGGTGGAGCATGTGGTTTAATTCGAAGCAACGCGAAGAACCTTACCAGGTCTTGACATCCTCTGACAACCCTAGAGATAGGGCTTTCCCTTCGGGGACAGAGTGACAGGTGGTGCATGGTTGTCGTCAGCTCGTGTCGTGAGATGTTGGGTTAAGTCCCGCAACGAGCGCAACCCTTGATCTTAGTTGCCAGCATTCAGTTGGGCACTCTAAGGTGACTGCCGGTGACAAACCGGAGGAAGGTGGGGATGACGTCAAATCATCATGCCCCTTATGACCTGGGCTACACACGTGCTACAATGGACAGAACAAAGGGCTGCGAGACCGCAAGGTTTAGCCAATCCCACAAATCTGTTCTCAGTTCGGATCGCAGTCTGCAACTCGACTGCGTGAAGCTGGAATCGCTAGTAATCGCGGATCAGCATGCCGCGGTGAATACGTTCCCGGGCCTTGTACACACCGCCCGTCACACCACGAGAGTTTGCAACACCCGAAGTCGGTGAGGTAACCTTTATGGAGCCAGCCGCCGAAGGTGGGGCAGATGATTGGGGTGAAGTCGTAACAAGGTAGCCGTATCGGAAGGTGCGGCTGGATCACCTCCTTTCTAAGGATATATGGAGCAGCGTACGTTTTTCGTCTTGTTTAGTTTTGAAGGAACTTGCAAAAGATCCTACAACATCATATCTTCGATATGAAAGATGGGCCTGTAGCTCAGCTGGTTAGAGCGCACGCCTGATAAGCGTGAGGTCGGTGGTTCGAGTCCACTCAGGCCCACCATCTTCTATTAAATCGGGGCCTTAGCTCAGCTGGGAGAGCGCCTGCCTTGCACGCAGGAGGTCAGCGGTTCGATCCCGCTAGGCTCCACCAACGTGTTCTTTGAAAACTAGATAACAATAAGTAATACATTCACATTGAATGCAATGCAAAGTTCATCACACATAGTGATTCTTTCTAAAGTAAGAAATGGTTAAGTTAGAAAGGGCGCACGGTGGATGCCTTGGCACTAGGAGCCGATGAAGGACGGGACGAACACCGATATGCTTCGGGGAGCTGTAAGCAAGCTTTGATCCGGAGATTTCCGAATGGGGAAACCCACTGCTCGTAATGGAGTAGTATCCATACTTGAATACATAGAGTATGAGAAGGCATACCCGGGGAACTGAAACATCTAAGTACCCGGAGGAAGAGAAAGCAAATGCGATTCCCTGAGTAGCGGCGAGCGAAACGGGAACAGCCCAAACCAAGAGGCTTGCCTCTTGGGGTTGTAGGACACTCTATACGGAGTTACAAAGGAACGATATAAGCGAAGAGGTCTGGAAAGGCCCGCCAAAGAAGGTAACAGCCCTGTAACTGAAATGTTGTTCTCTCCAGAGTGGATCCTGAGTACGGCGGAACACGTGAAATTCCGTCGGAATCCGGGAGGACCATCTCCCAAGGCTAAATACTCCCTAGTGACCGATAGTGAACCAGTACCGTGAGGGAAAGGTGAAAAGCACCCCGGAAGGGGAGTGAAATAGATCCTGAAACCGTGTGCCTACAAGTAGTCAGAGCCCGTTAACGGGTGATGGCGTGCCTTTTGTAGAATGAACCGGCGAGTTACGATCCCGTGCAAGGTTAAGCAGAAGATGCGGAGCCGCAGCGAAAGCGAGTCTGAATAGGGCGCATGAGTACGTGGTCGTAGACCCGAAACCAGGTGATCTACCCATGTCCAGGGTGAAGTTCAGGTAACACTGAATGGAGGCCCGAACCCACGCACGTTGAAAAGTGCGGGGATGAGGTGTGGGTAGGGGTGAAATGCCAATCGAACCTGGAGATAGCTGGTTCTCTCCGAAATAGCTTTAGGGCTAGCCTCAAGGTAAGAGTCTCGGAGGTAGAGCACTGATTGGACTAGGGGCCCCTACCGGGTTACCGAATTCAGTCAAACTCCGAATGCCGATGACTTATCCTTGGGAGTCAGACTGCGAGTGATAAGATCCGTAGTCGAAAGGGAAACAGCCCAGACCGCCAGCTAAGGTCCCAAAGTATACGTTAAGTGGAAAAGGATGTGGAGTTGCTTAGACAACCAGGATGTTGGCTTAGAAGCAGCCACCATTTAAAGAGTGCGTAATAGCTCACTGGTCGAGTGACTCTGCGCCGAAAATGTACCGGGGCTAAACGTATCACCGAAGCTGCGGACTGTTCTTACGAACAGTGGTAGGAGAGCGTTCTAAGTGCAGTGAAGTCAGACCGGAAGGACTGGTGGAGCGCTTAGAAGTGAGAATGCCGGTATGAGTAGCGAAAGACGGGTGAGAATCCCGTCCACCGAATGCCTAAGGTTTCCTGAGGAAGGCTCGTCCGCTCAGGGTTAGTCGGGACCTAAGCCGAGGCCGAAAGGCGTAGGCGATGGACAACAGGTTGATATTCCTGTACCACCTCCTCACCATTTGAGCAATGGGGGGACGCAGGAGGATAGGGTAAGCGCGGTATTGGATATCCGCGTCCAAGCAGTTAGGCTGGGAAATAGGCAAATCCGTTTCCCGTGAAGGCTGAGCTGTGATGGCGAGCGAAATTTAGTAGCGAAGTTCCTGATTCCACACTGCCAAGAAAAGCCTCTAGCGAGGTGAGAGGTGCCCGTACCGCAAACCGACACAGGTAGGCGAGGAGAGAATCCTAAGGTGATCGAGAGAACTCTCGTTAAGGAACTCGGCAAAATGACCCCGTAACTTCGGGAGAAGGGGTGCTTCTTAGGGTGTTAAAGCCCCGAGAAGCCGCAGTGAATAGGCCCAGGCGACTGTTTAGCAAAAACACAGGTCTCTGCGAAGCCGTAAGGCGAAGTATAGGGGCTGACGCCTGCCCGGTGCTGGAAGGTTAAGAGGAGCGCTTAGCGTAAGCGAAGGTGCGAATTGAAGCCCCAGTAAACGGCGGCCGTAACTATAACGGTCCTAAGGTAGCGAAATTCCTTGTCGGGTAAGTTCCGACCCGCACGAAAGGCGCAACGATCTGGGCACTGTCTCAACGAGAGACTCGGTGAAATTATAGTACCTGTGAAGATGCAGGTTACCCGCGACAGGACGGAAAGACCCCGTGGAGCTTTACTGCAGCCTGATATTGAATGTTGGTACAGCTTGTACAGGATAGGTAGGAGCCTTGGAAACCGGAGCGCTAGCTTCGGTGGAGGCATCGGTGGGATACTACCCTGGCTGTATTGACCTTCTAACCCGCTGCCCTTATCGGGCAGGGAGACAGTGTCAGGTGGGCAGTTTGACTGGGGCGGTCGCCTCCTAAAATGTAACGGAGGCGCCCAAAGGTTCCCTCAGAATGGTTGGAAATCATTCGCAGAGTGTAAAGGCACAAGGGAGCTTGACTGCGAGACCTACAAGTCGAGCAGGGACGAAAGTCGGGCTTAGTGATCCGGTGGTTCCGCATGGAAGGGCCATCGCTCAACGGATAAAAGCTACCCCGGGGATAACAGGCTTATCTCCCCCAAGAGTCCACATCGACGGGGAGGTTTGGCACCTCGATGTCGGCTCATCGCATCCTGGGGCTGTAGTCGGTCCCAAGGGTTGGGCTGTTCGCCCATTAAAGCGGTACGCGAGCTGGGTTCAGAACGTCGTGAGACAGTTCGGTCCCTATCCGTCGCGGGCGCAGGAAATTTGAGAGGAGCTGTCCTTAGTACGAGAGGACCGGGATGGACGCACCGCTGGTGTACCAGTTGTTCTGCCAAGGGCATCGCTGGGTAGCTATGTGCGGACGGGATAAGTGCTGAAAGCATCTAAGCATGAAGCCCCCCTCAAGATGAGATTTCCCATTCCGCAAGGAAGTAAGATCCCTGAAAGATGATCAGGTTGATAGGTCTGAGGTGGAAGCGTGGTGACACGTGGAGCTGACAGATACTAATAGATCGAGGACTTAACCTATATTCTAATGTGAAAAATGAACATTGTTATCTAGTTTTGAGAGAACATTCTCTCCATCAGGTTTGGTGGCGATAGCGAAGAGGTCACACCCGTTCCCATACCGAACACGGAAGTTAAGCTCTTCAGCGCCGATGGTAGTTGGGGGTTTCCCCCTGTGAGAGTAGGACGCCGCCAAGCTTTTCAAAGGATCAGTTCCAGTCGGAACTGGTCTTTTTTGTGTTTTCTTCTAGCAGCATCATGATATAAGCCGGAAACTTGTCCTCTGCAATCTCCATATAACGTTCAATCATGACATAATCATCACTAATGTATTGAGATAAAAGCTCGTACCACCATTCTGTTTCGTAGCGGGCAATCATACTGAGATTATACATTAACAAGTAATGGCTGATGATCTCAGGAATCCCTAAAAAGGCATCTCGCGTTGATGGAATGAACCATTGATTCATTTCTAAATCATAATGAAGATGAGTAGCAAGAGCAGGGTTTTCTTCTGAAAATACATCAAATGTTAGTTTTTTAGCCTCTCGTTGCTTAAGCTTCCAAATTGTATGGAACTCAAAATATTCAATAAAACGTTCGGCAGACATATTATAGAGCAAGGGAATATGATCTTGAATCAATATGCCATTTGCTTGCTCTACTTTCACTAAAGTCGCGGGCTGTTTTTGAAACTCAAGAATATGACCCATTTCAGGTATTTTTGAAAGGAGATTGATCATCGTAAATCGTTCATCTTCAAGACCATTTAAATGAAATAAGTGCTTTAATACATGCATACATAATCCGTTTCGCTGAATCTTGACTTCATCCTCACTAAAACGATAATGTTGCTTCTTTCTTTTTCTTGAGGTGACACCATGAGCTAAGACAGAGGTTTGAGAAGGATAGTCGGGATCCACTGTCAGCAAACATGCCTTTAACAGCTGTGCCATTCCATAAAACAATAAAATTGGTTTTAGTTCAAGTGGAGCTGATGCGGCTTGGTCATAAAATGTATGACCGTGCTTTAAAAAGTAAATAAATCGTTCACAGTTTTTATAGGCTTGTTGGTTTGCCTCCTGAATATTCCGTTTCTCGTACTGTTGAAATAGAAACTTTTGGGAAGTTTCAAGTGAGTAAAAACGTTTTAAATCCTTCCATCCTGAACTTTTCATCTTCTTCCTCAACTCTCTTTATATTTTCTAAAAATTGCAACTGTTTGTTGCTTCCTTGACATGCTGTTTCCTAGTTGATAATCTACATATAATATTTTGCCGAAAAGAGGGGGATTTACTAATGTGGGAAAGTAAATTTTCAAAAGAAGGTTTGACGTTTGACGATGTGTTGCTTGTTCCAGCAAAGTCTGAGGTGCTTCCGCGTGATGTCAATTTATCAGTTGAGTTAACAAGCACTTTAAAGCTGAACATTCCAATTATTAGTGCAGGAATGGATACTGTGACGGAATCACAAATGGCGATTGCAATGGCACGTCAAGGTGGTCTTGGAATCATCCATAAGAACATGTCTATCGAGCAACAAGCTGAACAAGTGGACAAAGTAAAACGTTCAGAGCGTGGTGTTATTACAAATCCATTTTTCTTAACACCGGATCATCAAGTATTCGATGCAGAACATTTAATGGGTAAATATCGTATTTCTGGTGTACCGATTGTTAATAACGAACAAGATCAAAAGCTTGTTGGGATTATTACGAACCGTGACCTTCGTTTTATTTCGGATTATTCAATGAAGATTAGCGACGTGATGACAAAAGAGGAACTTGTGACAGCTTCTGTTGGAACAACATTAGAAGAAGCTGAAAAAATCCTTCAGCAATATAAAATTGAAAAATTACCTCTTTTAGATGACGAAGGAACATTAAAAGGTCTCATCACCATCAAAGATATTGAAAAAGTGATTGAATTCCCTAACTCCTCTAAAGATGCACATGGCCGTTTAATTGTTGGTGCCGCTGTAGGTGTCACTGGCGATACAATGACTCGTGTGAAAAAATTAGTAGAAGCCAATGTTGATGTGATCGTCATTGATACAGCACACGGTCATTCTCAAGGTGTTCTAGACACTGTATCGAAAATCCGTGAAACGTATCCTTCTCTTAACATCATTGCTGGTAACGTTGCAACAGCTGAAGCAACAAAAGCATTGTTTGAAGCTGGAGCAGATATTGTAAAAGTGGGTATTGGACCAGGATCGATTTGTACAACACGTGTTGTTGCAGGGGTCGGTGTACCACAAATCACAGCGATTTATGACTGTGCAACAGAAGCAAGAAAACATGGTAAATCTATTATTGCAGATGGTGGAATTAAATATTCAGGTGATATCGTGAAAGCATTAGCTTCTGGTGGACATGCTGTTATGCTGGGAAGCCTTCTTGCTGGTACATCTGAAAGCCCAGGAGAAACAGAAATTTTCCAAGGCAGACGTTTCAAAGTATATCGTGGTATGGGTTCTGTTGCTGCAATGGAAAAAGGAAGTAAAGATCGTTACTTCCAAGAAGATAATAAAAAATTCGTTCCAGAAGGTATCGAAGGACGTACACCATATAAAGGACCAGTTGTTGACACTGTTTACCAACTTGTTGGCGGTATTCGCTCAGGTATGGGCTACTGTGGAACACAGGACTTACGTACTCTTAGAGAAGAAGCACAATTCATTCGCATGACAGGTGCAGGTCTTCGTGAGAGCCATCCACATGATGTACAAATTACAAAAGAATCACCAAACTACACAATTTCTTGATAAATTGTGACAATCAAATTACATTTGACAGGGTCTATGACTCTGTCTATTTTTTTTGTCTTTATTGTGATAAAATTTATACTGTTGTGTCGAAATAAGCCCTTGTGGATTAAATATATATGAAAAACGTCGAAAAAAGATGAATACGGAGGTATGACGATTGAACAGCAAGATGTTGAAACAGCTTATGGTCTCTATCCTTGCATTGGCATTGATTGTTACTGCATTTACCCCAATGTCCAAAGCAAAAGCGGCTGAAGATCCATTCAATGTGAATGCGAAAGCAGCCATCCTTATTGAAGCTTCTACAGGTAAAATTCTTTATAGTAAAAACGCAGAACAAAGACTGCCTATTGCAAGTATGGCAAAGATGATGACAGAGTATCTATTACTAGAAGCGATTGCTGAAGGCAAAGTGAAATGGGATCAAACATATACGCCAGATGATTACGTGTACGAAATTTCTCAAGACCGCAGTTTATCCAATGTTCCATTGAGAAAAGATGGTTCGTATACTGTCAAAGAACTTTATCAAGCAACGGCTATTTATTCAGCAAATGCAGCAGCAATTGGTCTAGCAGAGGTAATTTCTGGATCAGAATCAAAGTTTGTTGAAAAAATGAATGCAAAAGCAAAAGAACTTGGCTTAACCAATTACAAATTCGTGAATGCAACTGGATTAGAAAATAAAGACTTACATGGCAAACAGCCAAAAGGTACGGGACCTGATGAAGAAAGCGAAGTTTCCGCAAAGGATATGGCTTTGCTTGCACAGCATCTCATCAAAGATCATCCAGAAATTCTTGAAACAGCAAGCATCGCGAAAACAAAGTTCAGAGAAGGCACAGATGACGAAATGGACATGCCAAACTGGAACTTTATGCTTAAAGGACTTGTGAAAGAATATGAAGGCGTAGACGGTCTGAAAACGGGCTCTACTGATTCAGCTGGTTCTAGCTTCACAGGTACAGCAAAACGTGGTGACATGCGTGTGATTGCAGTTGTCCTGAATGCTAAAGGAAATCTTCATACAGCTCGTTTTGATGTGGCGAAAAAATTGTTCGATTATGCCTTTAAAAACTTCACGATGAAAGAAATGTACAAAAAAGGCCAACAAATCAAGGGACATGAAAACATCGAAGTCGATAAAGGGAAAGATAAAGAAGTACCCGTCGTGACGAAAGAAGCTTTCTCTGTACCGGTTAAAAATGGTGACGAGAAGAGCTATAAAGCGAAAGTAAATATTGATAAAAAGAACCTAGAAGCTCCTATTAAAAAAGGAACAAAGGTTGGCATGCTGACGACTTCTTATTCTGGTGATGAGAAGGACTACGGCTATTTGAGTAAAGACCAATCAGGTGTTGAGCTTGTGACGAAAACAGGTGATGAAAAAGCAAACTGGTTCATCCTTGCAATGCGCGGTGTAGGTGGATTCTTCGCTGGCATTTGGGGTGGAATCGTCGACACAGTAAAAGGTTGGTTCTAATAAAAAAACTGCTCTCTATATGTGAGAGCAGTTTTTTTATCGTTAAAAGAAAAGAGATTGTTTGTGGTTTTGAGGTGTAGACAAGGCCTGCTGAAAAATACCACATAACTTTTCCATACCTTCCGTCAGTGCCTTTTCATTCACATAAGAAAAACTGAGACGTATATAATTCTGCTTCGGCTCCCCAGGATAGCAGACAGAGCCAGGCAGGAAGGTGATTTGCTGCTTCCGTGCCTCATGTAATAGGGCACGTGTATCGACCCAGGAAGGAAAGCTAAGCCACAAATTGAGCCCGCCCTGTGGGATTTGCCACGTGACGTCCTTTGGCGCATGCTTTGTCAACACATCCATCATCAAATCGCGTCTCACCTTCAAGGCAGTTCTTAATTTTTTCGTATGATCGATCATTTTCTTGGAAGTGAGAAACGGTAAGATCGCCTTTTGGGTGAGAAGCGGGCTACCTAAATCATTATTGGCTTTTGCTGCTAATAAACGGTTAAATATAGAGCCTGACGCTGTAATAATTCCAATTCTGCATCCTGGAGCCAGTGTCTTGCTTAATCCTCGTAAATAAATGACGTGTCCATCGTGATCTAGGCTTTTAATGGGTGCCGGCGGTTTCTTTTCAAAATAAAGCTCACGATAAGGATCATCCTCTACAATGAGACAATCAATGCTTTGTGCCAGTAAAAGCAGCTGTTTTCTTCGTTTCATCGACATACTAGCGCCTGTAGGACTGTGAAAAGTAGGAATGGTATAGATGAGCTTTGGTTTATATTTATCACAAATGCTTTGAAGCTGTTTCATGTTCATTCCTTCATGATCGACAGGAACCGTAATAATT
This sequence comes from Bacillus sp. FSL R5-0397, assembly GCF_038593395.1. Lineage (NCBI taxonomy): Bacteria > Bacillati > Bacillota > Bacilli > Caryophanales > Bacillaceae > Bacillus > Bacillus sp. FSL R5-0397. Next base: position 19,429 of record NZ_CP151992.1, read on the forward strand.
CGTGCCCCTCTCCCCATAAAGACATCAATTGCGCCTGGATAAGTGGGCGCCTCCATGACAACTACATCATCCGGCCCGATAAATGTACGTGCCACTAAATCAAGTCCTTGCTGAGAACCGCTAGTGACAAGGATATTTTCAGGAGTAGAAGGGACATCTAATTTTTCTAGAAATGATTGAATGACCTGACGAAGCTGAAGGTCACCTTGTATTTCTCCGTATTTTGACATGATTTGAGGATGCCGGGCTAGGACATGCTGCATTTCTTTTTCTAAATACCGGTTAGGTAAAAGACCAGGATCAATCATAGAGGAAGAAAGATTAATGGCTTCTTCGACATAGTGATACTGAGCGAATTGAGACCTTGGTAAATAATCTGGGATCGATAACTGCCAATCGAAAGAAGTAGATGATTGAACCGGGATGTCGGTTTGCTCATGCTGCTCATTCACAAACGTACCTTTCCCTTGTACAGTCGTTAAAAATCCGTCGTCCTTAAGCCGTGTATAGGCTTTTGCTGCTGTGACAAGACTCACATTCAGCTGTTTCGCTAGATCACGTACAGTCGGCAGCTTATCGCCTTGCTGAAGCAGACCTGATTGAATGTGATCAACGATGGAAAAGTAAATCTGATTTGAAAGAGATGTATCTGAATGTCGATGGATATCAATATGCATGAAAATCCTCCAATGGGTGTGGAATTGTTATAGATGGTTTCGAATTGTTATAGATGTATTATAACATGTTAATAACACTTAAAAGAGGGAGTGATGCTTTTTTAACTATGAAATCTTGATATATAAGGGTTTCTTCTTTTTTGTGAGCTGATTGAATTGTTATACTATTCTCTTTATTGTTATACTCTATCGCTTGTATGATAAAGGTGTTGAATCAATCGAATAGACAAATGGGAGGAAACAATTGTGAGCAATAAGGGAACTGAACGAGTAAAACGTGGAATGGCAGAAATGCAAAAAGGTGGCGTCATTATGGATGTCGTCAATGCTGAGCAGGCAAAAATCGCAGAAGAAGCAGGCGCAGTGGCAGTAATGGCACTAGAACGGGTACCAGCTGATATCCGTGCAGCAGGCGGTGTTGCCCGTATGGCAGATCCAAGAATCGTAGAAGAAGTACAAAATGCAGTAACGATTCCAGTCATGGCAAAAGCACGTATCGGCCACATCGTGGAAGCTCGTGTTCTTGAAGCACTTGGTGTTGATTATATTGATGAGAGTGAAGTGCTGACGCCCGCAGATGAGGAATTCCATTTAAATAAAAATGAATATACGGTTCCTTTCGTATGTGGCTGCCGTGATTTAGGTGAGGCGACTCGTCGTATTGCAGAAGGTGCATCTATGTTGCGTACAAAAGGTGAGCCTGGTACAGGAAATATTGTAGAAGCTGTTCGTCATATGAGAAAGGTCAATGCTCAAATTCGTAAAGTGGCGGCAATGAGTGAAGATGAATTGATGACAGAAGCCAAGAATTTAGGCGCACCTTATGAATTATTGCTTCAAATTAAAAAAGATGGCAAATTGCCAGTTGTAAACTTTGCTGCTGGAGGTGTTGCAACACCAGCAGATGCAGCATTAATGATGCAGCTTGGCGCAGATGGTGTATTTGTCGGCTCTGGTATCTTCAAATCAGACAATCCAGCTAAGTTTGCAAAAGCGATTGTAGAAGCAACGACTCATTTCACAGATTACCGTCTAATTGCAGAGCTTTCTAAAGAGCTTGGAACAGCGATGAAAGGAATTGAAATTTCAAATCTATTGCCAGAAGAGCGTATGCAAGAGCGTGGCTGGTAATTAAGGGAGCGCAAACGAACATGCTAACAATTGGTGTACTAGGGCTTCAAGGAGCGGTGAGAGAGCATATTCAATCGATTGAAGCTTGTGGCGCAGAGGGAAAGATCATCAAGCGGGTAGAGGAGTTAGAAATTGTTGACGGTCTCATTATCCCTGGTGGTGAAAGTACGACGATGAGAAGACTCATGGATACGTACCAATTCATTGAACCGATTAAAGCGTTCGCTGCTCAAGGTAAACCGATATTTGGGACTTGTGCCGGTTTGATTATGCTGGCAAAGCATATAGAAGATCGAGAAGATGCTCATCTTGGACTGTTAAATGTATCTGTTGCACGTAATTCGTTTGGCAGACAGGTAGACAGCTTTGAAGCAGATGTAGAAGTGAAAGGACTGGATGCGCCGTTTACAGGAGTGTTCATCCGTGCGCCTCATATCATCAGCGCAGATGAGGGCGTAGAGGTCATGGCTGAGTATGACGGCAGGATTGTGATGGCGAAAGAAAACAATATCTTAGGTTGTTCTTTTCATCCAGAGCTGACAGACGACCATCGGTTAACACAGCTGTTTGTTGAGATGGTGGAGTCCTATAAAACGAAGCTTGCTGTATAAAACGGTTGAAAAGAGATAAAACTTATAGTACATTAAAATCACAATCAAAGATCGAAAAAGCGTTGACGGGAAATAGTAAGAAGCCCCTCTTTCTCAGAGAGCCGATGGTTGGTGAGAATCGGTGAAAGATGCATTCTGAATCCATCCTTGAGCGAAATGCTGAAACATGAAGTAAGCATTTACGGTGATGCCGTTACAGAGGAAAGAGGAAAGCATGCTTTTGGCGTGTTTTCAATCAGGGTGGCAACGCGAGAGCTCTCGTCCCTTTCATGGGATGAGGGCTCTTTTTATTTTTCGATAAAAAAGGAGTGTTACACATGCTGGATATTAAACAACTGCGCACGGATTTTGATCAAATCAAAGAAAAATTAGCCCATCGAGGCGAAGATTTAGCGGATTTTGATAAGTTTGGTGAGCTGGATCAAAAAAGAAGAGAATTAATCGGCAAAACAGAAGTATTAAAGAGCCGAAGAAATGAAGTATCACAGCAAGTGGCTGTTCTAAAAAGAGAAAAGAAAGACGCCGATCACATTATTCAAGAAATGCGTGAGGTAGGCGATGAGATTAAGAAGTTAGATGATGAATTAAGAACAGTAGAGGAAAGCCTGCAAACCATCCTATTCTCAATTCCAAACATCCCTCATGACTCTGTACCAGTCGGTGAAACAGAAGATGACAACATTGAAGTGAGAAAATGGGGCGAACAGCCAGCCTTCTCATTTGAACCAAAGCCGCATTGGGATGTAGCCGATGAGCTGAAAATTTTGGATTTTGAACGTGCAGGAAAAGTGACAGGAAGCCGTTTCGTTTTTTATAAAGGGCTAGGCGCACGGTTAGAGCGTGCACTTTATAACTTTATGCTGGATTTACACGTAGATGAATTTGGTTTTACTGAAGTACTACCACCTTATATGGTCAACAGAGCAAGCATGACAGGAACCGGACAGCTTCCAAAGTTTGAAGAGGATGCTTTTAAAATTCGAGAAGAAGATTATTTCCTCATTCCAACGGCTGAAGTGCCAATTACGAACATGCACCGTGATGAAATTCTTGAAGGAGAGCAGCTGCCAATCAATTATGCAGCATTTAGTGCTTGCTTTAGATCAGAAGCTGGTTCTGCTGGCAGAGATACGCGCGGACTCATCCGTCAGCACCAATTTAACAAAGTAGAGCTTGTGAAATTTGTCAGACCAGAAGATTCTTATGAAGAATTAGAAAAACTAACAAACCAAGCAGAAAAAGTTCTTCAATTATTGAACCTGCCATACCGTGTCATGAGCATGTGTACAGGAGATTTAGGCTTTACGGCTGCGAAGAAATACGATATCGAAGTATGGATTCCAAGCCAAAATACGTATCGTGAAATTTCTTCTTGCAGTAACTTTGAAGCGTTCCAAGCGAGACGAGCAAACATTCGTTTCCGCCCTGAGCCTAAAGCAAAGCCAGAACACGTCCACACATTAAATGGATCTGGTTTAGCAGTAGGAAGAACTGTTGCAGCCATTTTAGAAAACTATCAACAAGAGGATGGAACAGTGATCATTCCTGAGGTGTTACGTCCTTATATGGGAAATAAAGAAGTGATAAAATAAGATGCCGTCATGGCATCTTATTCTTTTTACCTAAACTTCTACAGCTTTTCTAAAATAAGCCGATAAAAGAACTAAAAGCATCTAGGAAAGAAGGAATAACCTTGAATAGGCTTGACTATTATGTTGAAATGGCTCAATTACTCAGAAAAGTTCTAGATGAAAGTGTTCTTTTCGGCATCACTGATACAGAAAAGGTACTTTGCTATTATCCATCGACCACAGTAGATTTTGGCATTAAAGTAGGGGACGCTTTAAACCCAGAGGACCAAAACGTGGCGACGACATTAAGAGGACAAGAATATGATGGGCATTTGCCAGAGTCTTTATATGGTTATGAAATTGCTGTAAAAGGTTATCCGATTTTTGATGAAGATAGAAAAGTGATTGGCTCTTTTTTAGTGGCTTTTTCACATCATCGTGAGAAGAAATTAAGCGGCTATATGGAACATATCAATAAAGTAGCGAAAGAGTTACAAGGTGGAATTGAGCAAATTGCTGCTCATTCTCAAGAACTGGCTGCGACAAGCTTAGAAATTAGTGAACAGGCCGGAAGAGCAGAAGAGAAATCCGCAAACATTGAAGAAGTCGTCAAAACCATTGGCGGTATTGCGAGACAAACAAATCTGTTAGGACTCAATGCTGCAATTGAAGCGGCAAGAGCAGGTGAAAATGGAAAAGGCTTTGCTGTTGTTGCAGACGAGGTACGAAAGTTATCAGATGGATCAAAGGAAGCAGCTGAAACCATTAATGCATTTTTAAAAGAAATCCAAGACAGCATTGGCACTTTATCTGAAAATATCTCACAAATCAGCAGTTCAACAAACGAACAAGCTAAACAAGTGACAGACTTTACAAAGATAATTGAGTCATTAAATGATTTTAAAGAAGAGATGAATCTTTTTATAGAAGAAATTAGACAGGATACGTAAGAGATGAAGAGCAGCCGATAATCGGCTGCTTTTTATAGGCTAAACATCATACCAAAATCAAATGTTGAAAATTTTTTCGAAAAGATGTTGACTTAAAATAAGATGATATGATATATTAATTCTTGTCGATACGGAGGAATACCCAAGTCCGGCTGAAGGGATCGGTCTTGAAAACCGACAGGGGTGTCAAAGCCCGCGGGGGTTCGAATCCCTCTTCCTCCGCCATATTGATTTTACCTTAGTTGAATTGAAACGCATAAAAATTGGAAATTGTCAAACCGCTGCATTCGAGAAATGCAGCGGTTTTTTTTATTTTGTGTTAGAGCGATTTTTTTGAATAACAGAAGCAATTTCATGAAGAATTGGATCAAGTGAGCTTTCATCATGAAGTAAGTCATAATCTTCAATGTTAATTTTAATCACAGGGCACAGATCAAATTGTTCGATCCATTCTGTATATCGAGTGTACATTTCTTCCCAATATGCTCGATCGGTTTGAGTTTCCATCTCTCTCCCGCGCTCTTCAATACGATGTAATATATGATCTAAGTCCCCATGTAAGTAGATAAGGACATCTGGGTGAGGGAAGTAAGGTGTCATCACCATCGCCTCAAATAGACTCGTATACGTTTCATAGTCTACCTCTGACATGGTACCTTTGTCTGCGTGCATTTTAGCGAAAATACCAGTGTCCTCATAAATGGACCGATCTTGTACATAACCTCCACCAGACTCGAAGATTCGTTTCTGCTCCTTAAAACGTTCAGCTAGGAAATAGACCTGTAAATGAAAGCTCCATCTTTGGAAATCTGAATAAAAAGGCTCTAAGTATGGATTATCATCTACTTTTTCGAGAGAAGTTTGAAATCCTAGCTTGTCCGCTATTGTTTTCGTCATGGTCGATTTTCCGACACCAACTGTCCCTGCAATTGTAATGACAGCATCCTTTGGTATTTCAATATTTTTCATAGTACTTGCTCCTTTATGTTCTGTACAATTTGCTGGTAATCTTGCTGTGAGGAAACGAAGTCAGTATGATCGCCTTCAATTGTAATGATAGGAAGACCTGGGTCAGTTTGTTTTAAATGCTCGATGGCTAACTCATAATCTTCAATCAGGGTTTTTAAATAAGCTGGATCAATGTCTTCTTCAAAAGATCGGCCTCTCATCTTTATTCTATCAAGTAAGGTGGGAAGGCTGGCTTTTATATAGATCATGGCATTTGGTTTAGGAAGATCATCTGTCAGCAAGTGATAGATCTTTCTGTATTTATCCATGTGCTTTTTAGATAAGGTTCTTTCTGCAAAGATCATATTTTTATAGACATGATAATCAGTGACAATCGGCTGCTGTTTTTTGACATAGTTCTCTTCAATAGATTCTAACTGTTTAAACCGATTGCATAGAAAGAACATCTCAAGCTGAAAGCTCCATTGTTCCATATCTTCATAAAATTTATCTAAGAATGGATTTTCTTCTACAATTTCTTTTACTAAAGGAAATTGAAATTCCTTTGAAAGCATTGTAGCCAAGGTTGTTTTTCCGGCTCCAATTGGGCCTTCCACTGCAATAAAAGGGGCAGGATACATAGGCGTTCTCCTCTATCTATAAAGTTGTCAAACCAATGTATATTGTACCATACCCCTTCTGAGAGATAGAGCGTATGAATTACGATGTCGTTCTTTTTTCAATATTAAATTGATCTGATAACAACAACCAGTTTTGTGGGAAGGATAGACCTAATTTCCAGTAAGCAATTCCATTTAGGTTTAACTCTTTAATGAGATTAAATTTGGCTTGAATGGATCTTGCATCTTCAAACCAAACCTCGTGTTCTTTGTTGTTAGCATCTGTATAACGGAAATAAGGTGCTTGTGCTGTTTCGTCATATAAAATGGATACATTATTCTCTCTAGCAATGGCGATCGCTTGTTGAGGGCTGACGGCTTTGGCGATAGGGCCTCCTTGAACATAAGGGAGTGTCCAATCATATCCATATAAATTCTGCCCCATCACAATTTTATTGGCAGGTATGACAGTCAGTGCATATTCAATGACTTGGCGGACAGGGCCGATCGGAGAGACGGCTTGTGCAGGCCCGCCGCTGTAGCCCCACTCATAAGTCATTAGCACAACATGATCAACAATCTTTCCAATTGCTTCATAGTCATGCGCCTCATACCATTTTCCTTTCTGTTCACTGCTTGTTTTAGGAGCGAGTGCCACAGAAATAGTCCAACCCTGTTGATGAAAACGAGTTGTTGCTTCTCTTAAAAATTGAAGGTAGGCTTCTTTATCAACAGGGCGTAAATATTCAAAGTCAAAATGGATTTCTTTTAATTGATACTTTTGAGCAACGCGGACGATTTCATTTAATAATGTCGTTTTGACAGATTGATTTGTTAAAAGGATTCGCCCGAGTTCATCACTAAATTTATCATTCTCTAGATTTGTGACTACCATGGATAAAACCGTTCTGCTTTGAGCGGCAATCTGAGGCAATTGATCTAATGGTGGCTCGCGAAGTGTTCCGTCTCTTTGCGCTTGAAAACTAAAAGCGCCGAGATGTGTTAAGTATGGAGATGCCTCTCTGGCTGCTTGCTTTAAATTTTCGCTGACTTGGTTTCCGCGTGGTTCTATATAAGCATTAGAATTAATATTTCTTTTCGGTCTTTGTGGAATATAAAGCAAGAAGCGAATAGGCAATATAGCTTCAGGTCGAATCCGATTCACACGTGCCAATTCTTCTACCGAAATTTGAAATCTTCTTCCAATTTGATAAAGTGTATCATTTTGTTTGACCTCATAAAATTGACCTCTAATAGGGATGACAATTGTTTGTCCAACGACTAGTTGATTTGGTGTTTCGATGTCGTTGGTCCGAATGATTTCATTTACCGTTGTTTTAAAACGCATGGCAATCTCATTTAACGTATCTCCTCTTTTGACAACATAAATTTGAATGGTCAACGCCCCCTTTGTTATTGCTAACAATTTATGAGGGTGATGGATAAATCATGTTTGATTTTCATCCGTGATCTCTTTAGTGGTTGTGATTTTGGCGAGAAGAACGTTCTCCATCATCGTTAAAGCGTACTCGTTGTCCCTATCATCATTTGAAGCAATACAATCTTTAGGTACAGTGAGGTTGTACTCTCGCATGTAAGCGTCATTTGCAGTGAACAGGACACAGATGTTTCCGGCAATTCCAGTTAAAATAAGTTCTTGCACACCTAATTCATTTAGGAGTGTCTCTAGTGCTGTTCCGTAAAAAGCAGAGTGCTTAGGTTTAATTAAGAAGTAATCATCTTTAGATGGTGCCATTTGCTCTAAAATAGGGGCACTTCTTTCGTTTTTACATGTTTCCATAACAGCTTTGATATCAGCCTTCCAGAGTCCATAGTGGTCGTTGATATAGATAATTGGCCAATTTTTCTTGAAAGCGTGTTGTTTAAGGGCTAAAATTTTATTGGTCATTTGCTCTGTTTTTTCAGCCAGCACATGTCCCATTTCGAAATCAAAATTATTGATCATGTCAATAATAAGCAGTGCCTTTGGTTGTTTTGGCAAATCAAGACCCCCTTTAAAAGATTGTGATAATATGTTAACCTCAATATCCTTTAAAAAAACATGAAAAGAGAGCCGTGCTATGACGAAAGATGAACAGTTTATGCAAGAAGCTATTTCTGAAGCTTTGAAAGCAAAACAAATAGGAGAAGTTCCAATCGGTGCCGTCATCGTTGTTGATGATCAAATTGTAAGCCGTGCTCACAATTTAAGGGAAAGTGAACAGCGATCAATTGCTCATGCGGAATTACTTGCTATTGATGAAGCGTGTAAAATGACTGGTAGCTGGCGTTTAGAAGATGCTGTACTTTATGTTACACTCGAACCGTGCCCAATGTGTGCAGGCGCTATTGTACTTTCAAGAGTGAAAAAGGTCGTTTTTGGTGCCTATGATCCTAAAGGTGGATGTGCTGGTACTTTAATGAATTTATTGGACGATGAGCGGTTCAATCATCAGTCTGAAGTCATTGGCGGTGTGCTTGAAAATGAGTGTGGTGAGCTGTTAAGTCAGTTCTTTCGAGACCTCCGTCAGCGGAAGAAGCAAGCGAAAAGTAAATGAATGGATGTCGTTTGCAATTTTATCACTTAGAAGGTATACTTATGTCTGCGTCACCAACAATTTAATATTCATTTTGCCGTGCTAAGCGGGGAGGTAGCGGTGCCCTGTACTCGCAATCCGCTCTAGCGAGGCCGAATCCCTTCTCAAGGTTCGTTTACTTCAAGGTCTGCCTTAAATAAGTGGTGTTGACGTCTGGGTCCTGCGCAATGGGAATTCATGAACCATGTCAGGTCCGGAAGGAAGCAGCATTAAGTGAAACCTCTCATGTGCCGCAGGGTTGCCTGGGCCGAGCTAACTGTTTAAGTAACGCTTGGGGTAGCGAATCGACAGAAGGTGCACGGTAAATCAATATTAAATGTAACTCATCTAGTTTATCTAGGTGAGTTTTTTGTTGCTATTGAAAGAATATATCAGTTGTTTTGTTTATACAAATAGCAAAAAAGCCATTTTTAGGGTGAGGTTTTTTTGAAGCAATCCATAGAGGGAACGAATGTTCTTGTTGATCTGACAGACATTTTCAGAAAGCAAGAAAACACGTTTTTTAATCAAGAAAAGTAAAAAGTCTTTAAAGGAAATGCTCTTTTTCGTTTATTAGAAAATAAAGGTGTACTTTTGAATTGATCGTTGCATCATGTATAATGAACATGATGATAAATGGAGGAGGGCGTATTTGTGAGTTATCAAGCTTTATACCGAGTGTTCAGACCTCAAGTTTTTGAGGATGTTGTTGGACAAGAACACATCACAAAAACGTTGCAAAATGCCCTTTTGCAGAAAAAGTTTTCTCATGCTTACTTATTTTCAGGTCCTAGAGGAACAGGTAAAACAAGTGCTGCCAAGATTTTTGCGAAAGCAGTGAACTGTGAAAAGTCACCTGTTAGTGAGCCGTGTAATGAGTGTGATGCCTGTAGAGGGATTACGACCGGTTCGATTTCAGACGTGATTGAAATAGATGCTGCCTCAAATAACGGGGTAGATGAAATTCGGGATATACGTGATAAAGTGAAATTTGCTCCTTCAGCGGTTACATATAAGGTTTATATTATAGATGAGGTACATATGCTCTCTATCGGGGCATTTAATGCACTTCTTAAAACGCTAGAGGAACCACCTGCTCATTGTATCTTTATTTTGGCTACCACAGAGCCTCATAAGATTCCTCTTACCATCATATCAAGATGTCAGAGATTTGATTTTAAACGGATCACGACAAAAGATATTGTTGGACGAATGGAGAAAATTGTAGATGCAGAAAGCCTAAATATACAAGAGGGTTCACTCGAGATTATTGCTAGTGCGGCAGATGGAGGCATGCGTGACGCACTCAGTCTCCTTGACCAAGCGATCTCATTTAGTGGTGAACAGCTCACAATTGATGATGCACTGCTCATTACAGGTGCTGTATCTCAGCATTTCATTAGTCAGCTTGCTGAAGCCATTTTTGAGCAAAATATTGCGATAGCGCTGGATACGTTAAATGAATTGCTTCAACAGGGGAAAGATGCCGCGAAATTAATAGAGGATATGATCTTCTACTTTAGAGATATGCTTCTTTACAAAACAGCACCGGATCTTGAAGGTGTCCTTGAAAAAGTCAAAGTCGACGATAAGTTTGTGGCTCTTTCAGAACGTGTGGCACCTCAGTTTCTTTATGAAACGATTGAAGTGCTGAATAAAAGCTATCAGGAAATGAAATGGACAAACCATCCTAGAATTTTCTTTGAAGTAGCTGTGGTTAAGCTCTGTCAGTCAACGGCTGGTGCTGTATCATCTCCGGCTGATTCCGACCTAACAGCGTTAACGAATAAAATAGACAGGCTGGAACAGGAGCTATCTAGGCTAAAAGCTGAGGGTGTTCCAATGACTCAGTCTCAGAGTCCTCAAGCAAAAACGGAAGCACCTCGACCTCAAACGAGTAATAAAAATGGTTATCGTGCACCTGTCGGTCGAATTCATGAGATTTTAAAAGAAGCGAAGCGGCCGGAGCTAGAAAAAATAAAAGGCAAATGGGGAGAGCTTCTTGCCCAATTAAAACAGCAAAATAAGGTATCTCACGCTGCGCTATTAACAGATAGTGAACCAGTTGCGGCGGCAACTCATGCCTTTGTTTTAAAATTCAAATTTGAAATACATTGTAAGATGGTGGCCGAAGATAAAAGTGGTGTTCGAACCAATCTTGAGCAACTGCTAGAATCTATGCTAGGAAAAAGAGTGGAATTAGTTGGCGTTCCTGACGCTCAATGGGGTAAAATAAGAGAAGAATTTTTAAGAGATCATCAGCCTGAAGAACAAGCAGATGGTCAGGCAGCTTCTGCTGAAGAAGATCCATTAATTGCAGAAGCGAAGAAGTTAGTAGGAACCGATTTAATTGAAATTAAAGATTAATAATTAGAAAGAGAGTGGTGTTCATATGCGCGGTGGAATGGGAAATATGCAAAAAATGATGAAACAAATGCAAAAAATGCAGAAGGATATGGCTAAGGCTCAAGAAGAGCTTGCAGAAAAAGTCCTTGAAGGTACGGCAGGTGGCGGCATGGTCACTGTAAAAGTAAATGGACAAAAAGAAGTCGTTGATGTGGCGATTAATGAAGAAGTTGTTGATCCTGAAGACATCGATATGCTTCAAGACCTTGTACTTGCAGCAACAAATGATGCATTGAAAAAAGTTGATGAACTAACGAATGAAACAATGGGTCAATTCACAAAAGGAATGAACATGCCAGGTTTATTCTAGGAGGAATAACTGAAGATGCAATATCCTGAACCAATATCAAAGCTGATTGATAGCTTTATGAAATTGCCAGGAATCGGACCTAAAACTGCGGTCCGTCTGGCTTTTTTTGTTCTTAGTATGCAAGAAGATGTCGTGCTGGATTTTGCGAAGGCACTTGTTAATGCAAAGCGTAATTTAACTTATTGTTCTGTTTGCGGACATATCACCGATCAGGATCCTTGCTATATTTGTGAAGATACAAGAAGAGATCAATCTGTGATCTGTGTCGTGCAGGATCCAAAAGATGTGATCGCAATGGAAAAAATGAAAGAATACAACGGCTTATATCATGTGCTTCATGGTGCTATTTCACCAATGGACGGAATTGGGCCAGAGGATATTAAAATTCCTGACCTATTAAAAAGATTGCAAGACGATCAAGTCACAGAGGTCATTCTTGCAACCAATCCAAACATTGAGGGAGAAGCGACAGCCATGTATATCTCTAGATTGTTGAAACCATCAGGAATTAAACTCTCTCGCATTGCTCACGGACTCCCAGTAGGTGGAGATTTAGAGTATGCGGATGAAGTCACACTTTCTAAGGCTCTAGAAGGCAGACGTGAGATGTAGGAAGGAGAAGTACGGTACATGGGTTTTCTTCGCAGAAAATCAATTCGAAAAGAATTCGATGAGATATTAATTCAACAGCTTTTTAAGCAAAAGGAAGAATGGAACAGACAAAAAAAGCTTGTCGCAAATAGCGTTGAGCCTTCACCGGACATTCTATTCGAATTAAAGCTTGCTCAAGCGAAGTACTTTTTCTATCTGAGAGAAGCGAAAAAGAGAAATTTACGTTTAAACAACTGGAGATAGCAGGTCTATTTTCCATAATCCTCTCATATGCTTGTACTATTCATATGAAGAGGAGATGAGAGGATTATGGAACCTGTTATTGTGATTGGTTCAATTTTGTTAGCTGTTTTATTGTTGTTTATGTCGGGTGTTCAAGCAAATCCATTCAAATGGTTAGGGCTTATCGGAATAAAATTTGTCGCAGGCGCTCTTTTTTTATTTTGTCTCAATTTATTCGGCGAGAGTTTAGGGCTTCATGTTTCCATTAACCCTGTAACGAGCGGAATTAGTGGTTTGTTGGGCATTCCAGGTGTAGCAGCTTTAGTCGTAATTGAAAAGTTTATTATTTAATGCAAAATATTGTTGACTTTGATTATATATGGTGGTAAATTAATATACGTCGCTGATGACGAAGAAACGAAAAAACATAATAACAAAAAAGTTGTTGACACTAACAACTTGGATGTGATAAGATGTTCTAGTCGCTTCTGAAGCGGTAAACAAGTTCTTTGAAAACTAAACAAGACAAAACGTACCTGTTAATTCGAGTTTTTATAAAAAAATCCTATGATACATCATAGGTAGTCAGTCAAACGCTGACGAAAAACAAAACTTCGGTTTTGTACTTTTTCGGAGAGTTTGATCCTGGCTCAGGACGAACGCTGGCGGCGTGCCTAATACATGCAAGTCGAGCGGACAGAAGGGAGCTTGCTCCCGGATGTTAGCGGCGGACGGGTGAGTAACACGTGGGTAACCTGCCTGTAAGACTGGGATAACTCCGGGAAACCGGAGCTAATACCGGATAGTTCCTTGAACCGCATGGTTCAAGGATGAAAGACGGTTTCGGCTGTCACTTACAGATGGACCCGCGGCGCATTAGCTAGTTGGTGAGGTAACGGCTCACCAAGGCGACGATGCGTAGCCGACCTGAGAGGGTGATCGGCCACACTGGGACTGAGACACGGCCCAGACTCCTACGGGAGGCAGCAGTAGGGAATCTTCCGCAATGGACGAAAGTCTGACGGAGCAACGCCGCGTGAGTGATGAAGGTTTTCGGATCGTAAAGCTCTGTTGTTAGGGAAGAACAAGTGCAAGAGTAACTGCTTGCACCTTGACGGTACCTAACCAGAAAGCCACGGCTAACTACGTGCCAGCAGCCGCGGTAATACGTAGGTGGCAAGCGTTGTCCGGAATTATTGGGCGTAAAGGGCTCGCAGGCGGTTTCTTAAGTCTGATGTGAAAGCCCCCGGCTCAACCGGGGAGGGTCATTGGAAACTGGGAAACTTGAGTGCAGAAGAGGAGAGTGGAATTCCACGTGTAGCGGTGAAATGCGTAGAGATGTGGAGGAACACCAGTGGCGAAGGCGACTCTCTGGTCTGTAACTGACGCTGAGGAGCGAAAGCGTGGGGAGCGAACAGGATTAGATACCCTGGTAGTCCACGCCGTAAACGATGAGTGCTAAGTGTTAGGGGGTTTCCGCCCCTTAGTGCTGCAGCTAACGCATTAAGCACTCCGCCTGGGGAGTACGGTCGCAAGACTGAAACTCAAAGGAATTGACGGGGGCCCGCACAAGCGGTGGAGCATGTGGTTTAATTCGAAGCAACGCGAAGAACCTTACCAGGTCTTGACATCCTCTGACAACCCTAGAGATAGGGCTTTCCCTTCGGGGACAGAGTGACAGGTGGTGCATGGTTGTCGTCAGCTCGTGTCGTGAGATGTTGGGTTAAGTCCCGCAACGAGCGCAACCCTTGATCTTAGTTGCCAGCATTCAGTTGGGCACTCTAAGGTGACTGCCGGTGACAAACCGGAGGAAGGTGGGGATGACGTCAAATCATCATGCCCCTTATGACCTGGGCTACACACGTGCTACAATGGACAGAACAAAGGGCTGCGAGACCGCAAGGTTTAGCCAATCCCACAAATCTGTTCTCAGTTCGGATCGCAGTCTGCAACTCGACTGCGTGAAGCTGGAATCGCTAGTAATCGCGGATCAGCATGCCGCGGTGAATACGTTCCCGGGCCTTGTACACACCGCCCGTCACACCACGAGAGTTTGCAACACCCGAAGTCGGTGAGGTAACCTTTATGGAGCCAGCCGCCGAAGGTGGGGCAGATGATTGGGGTGAAGTCGTAACAAGGTAGCCGTATCGGAAGGTGCGGCTGGATCACCTCCTTTCTAAGGATATATGGAGCAGCGTACGTTTTTCGTCTTGTTTAGTTTTGAAGGAACTTGCAAAAGATCCTACAACATCATATCTTCGATATGAAAGATGGGCCTGTAGCTCAGCTGGTTAGAGCGCACGCCTGATAAGCGTGAGGTCGGTGGTTCGAGTCCACTCAGGCCCACCATCTTCTATTAAATCGGGGCCTTAGCTCAGCTGGGAGAGCGCCTGCCTTGCACGCAGGAGGTCAGCGGTTCGATCCCGCTAGGCTCCACCAACGTGTTCTTTGAAAACTAGATAACAATAAGTAATACATTCACATTGAATGCAATGCAAAGTTCATCACACATAGTGATTCTTTCTAAAGTAAGAAATGGTTAAGTTAGAAAGGGCGCACGGTGGATGCCTTGGCACTAGGAGCCGATGAAGGACGGGACGAACACCGATATGCTTCGGGGAGCTGTAAGCAAGCTTTGATCCGGAGATTTCCGAATGGGGAAACCCACTGCTCGTAATGGAGTAGTATCCATACTTGAATACATAGAGTATGAGAAGGCATACCCGGGGAACTGAAACATCTAAGTACCCGGAGGAAGAGAAAGCAAATGCGATTCCCTGAGTAGCGGCGAGCGAAACGGGAACAGCCCAAACCAAGAGGCTTGCCTCTTGGGGTTGTAGGACACTCTATACGGAGTTACAAAGGAACGATATAAGCGAAGAGGTCTGGAAAGGCCCGCCAAAGAAGGTAACAGCCCTGTAACTGAAATGTTGTTCTCTCCAGAGTGGATCCTGAGTACGGCGGAACACGTGAAATTCCGTCGGAATCCGGGAGGACCATCTCCCAAGGCTAAATACTCCCTAGTGACCGATAGTGAACCAGTACCGTGAGGGAAAGGTGAAAAGCACCCCGGAAGGGGAGTGAAATAGATCCTGAAACCGTGTGCCTACAAGTAGTCAGAGCCCGTTAACGGGTGATGGCGTGCCTTTTGTAGAATGAACCGGCGAGTTACGATCCCGTGCAAGGTTAAGCAGAAGATGCGGAGCCGCAGCGAAAGCGAGTCTGAATAGGGCGCATGAGTACGTGGTCGTAGACCCGAAACCAGGTGATCTACCCATGTCCAGGGTGAAGTTCAGGTAACACTGAATGGAGGCCCGAACCCACGCACGTTGAAAAGTGCGGGGATGAGGTGTGGGTAGGGGTGAAATGCCAATCGAACCTGGAGATAGCTGGTTCTCTCCGAAATAGCTTTAGGGCTAGCCTCAAGGTAAGAGTCTCGGAGGTAGAGCACTGATTGGACTAGGGGCCCCTACCGGGTTACCGAATTCAGTCAAACTCCGAATGCCGATGACTTATCCTTGGGAGTCAGACTGCGAGTGATAAGATCCGTAGTCGAAAGGGAAACAGCCCAGACCGCCAGCTAAGGTCCCAAAGTATACGTTAAGTGGAAAAGGATGTGGAGTTGCTTAGACAACCAGGATGTTGGCTTAGAAGCAGCCACCATTTAAAGAGTGCGTAATAGCTCACTGGTCGAGTGACTCTGCGCCGAAAATGTACCGGGGCTAAACGTATCACCGAAGCTGCGGACTGTTCTTACGAACAGTGGTAGGAGAGCGTTCTAAGTGCAGTGAAGTCAGACCGGAAGGACTGGTGGAGCGCTTAGAAGTGAGAATGCCGGTATGAGTAGCGAAAGACGGGTGAGAATCCCGTCCACCGAATGCCTAAGGTTTCCTGAGGAAGGCTCGTCCGCTCAGGGTTAGTCGGGACCTAAGCCGAGGCCGAAAGGCGTAGGCGATGGACAACAGGTTGATATTCCTGTACCACCTCCTCACCATTTGAGCAATGGGGGGACGCAGGAGGATAGGGTAAGCGCGGTATTGGATATCCGCGTCCAAGCAGTTAGGCTGGGAAATAGGCAAATCCGTTTCCCGTGAAGGCTGAGCTGTGATGGCGAGCGAAATTTAGTAGCGAAGTTCCTGATTCCACACTGCCAAGAAAAGCCTCTAGCGAGGTGAGAGGTGCCCGTACCGCAAACCGACACAGGTAGGCGAGGAGAGAATCCTAAGGTGATCGAGAGAACTCTCGTTAAGGAACTCGGCAAAATGACCCCGTAACTTCGGGAGAAGGGGTGCTTCTTAGGGTGTTAAAGCCCCGAGAAGCCGCAGTGAATAGGCCCAGGCGACTGTTTAGCAAAAACACAGGTCTCTGCGAAGCCGTAAGGCGAAGTATAGGGGCTGACGCCTGCCCGGTGCTGGAAGGTTAAGAGGAGCGCTTAGCGTAAGCGAAGGTGCGAATTGAAGCCCCAGTAAACGGCGGCCGTAACTATAACGGTCCTAAGGTAGCGAAATTCCTTGTCGGGTAAGTTCCGACCCGCACGAAAGGCGCAACGATCTGGGCACTGTCTCAACGAGAGACTCGGTGAAATTATAGTACCTGTGAAGATGCAGGTTACCCGCGACAGGACGGAAAGACCCCGTGGAGCTTTACTGCAGCCTGATATTGAATGTTGGTACAGCTTGTACAGGATAGGTAGGAGCCTTGGAAACCGGAGCGCTAGCTTCGGTGGAGGCATCGGTGGGATACTACCCTGGCTGTATTGACCTTCTAACCCGCTGCCCTTATCGGGCAGGGAGACAGTGTCAGGTGGGCAGTTTGACTGGGGCGGTCGCCTCCTAAAATGTAACGGAGGCGCCCAAAGGTTCCCTCAGAATGGTTGGAAATCATTCGCAGAGTGTAAAGGCACAAGGGAGCTTGACTGCGAGACCTACAAGTCGAGCAGGGACGAAAGTCGGGCTTAGTGATCCGGTGGTTCCGCATGGAAGGGCCATCGCTCAACGGATAAAAGCTACCCCGGGGATAACAGGCTTATCTCCCCCAAGAGTCCACATCGACGGGGAGGTTTGGCACCTCGATGTCGGCTCATCGCATCCTGGGGCTGTAGTCGGTCCCAAGGGTTGGGCTGTTCGCCCATTAAAGCGGTACGCGAGCTGGGTTCAGAACGTCGTGAGACAGTTCGGTCCCTATCCGTCGCGGGCGCAGGAAATTTGAGAGGAGCTGTCCTTAGTACGAGAGGACCGGGATGGACGCACCGCTGGTGTACCAGTTGTTCTGCCAAGGGCATCGCTGGGTAGCTATGTGCGGACGGGATAAGTGCTGAAAGCATCTAAGCATGAAGCCCCCCTCAAGATGAGATTTCCCATTCCGCAAGGAAGTAAGATCCCTGAAAGATGATCAGGTTGATAGGTCTGAGGTGGAAGCGTGGTGACACGTGGAGCTGACAGATACTAATAGATCGAGGACTTAACCTATATTCTAATGTGAAAAATGAACATTGTTATCTAGTTTTGAGAGAACATTCTCTCCATCAGGTTTGGTGGCGATAGCGAAGAGGTCACACCCGTTCCCATACCGAACACGGAAGTTAAGCTCTTCAGCGCCGATGGTAGTTGGGGGTTTCCCCCTGTGAGAGTAGGACGCCGCCAAGCTTTTCAAAGGATCAGTTCCAATCGGAACTGGTCTTTTTTGTATTTTAAAAAAGGAACAAACACTCGATCTGGCATGGATACATATACTAAACTATCATCTAAAACATTCTTAATTTTGTATACAATTGAAAGCGCTAGGGCATACTGAAGCTATAAGTGGAGGTGTCACAATGAGCAAAAAAGAGCGAGAAGCAATTTGTTTGATTTGTGAAGAGAAAAAAACAAAGGGAATTTATTTATATCATCAGTTTTTATGCCGAGATTGTGAACGGAAGTTAATTTCTACATCAACCTCGGATCCTAGTTATGCTGATTATGTAAGAAAGCTTAAAAATCTTCATACGCCGCCTTTGTATTCATAGACCATTAGATGGTCTTTTTTTATGGGCAATCGGGGATTGGGCCTGTTTTTTGGAACTTAGTTTGGACATCAACCGTAATAAATAATAAGATAAACAGAGAGCCTGATTATTCATAGGAGTCGATGAACATGAAATCAATTTTTTACACATTTGTATGGGCCGTTCTCTCTACTCTTTTTTCGCTGGTGATTTTAACTGTCAGTATTGGTGTTTTCCATCATCATGTTGGATTGTCGATACTGTATGCGATGATTGGGTGGGGTGTGATGTTTGCAGGAAGCCGATGGGCTGCCTTCCAGTTGTTTTTGAAGAAACACGGACTGTCTCGCAGTGATTATGTATATATTAAACAGCACTTAAAAGAAGCTGGGCAAAAGCTGGTTCGTTTGAAGAAAGCTTTATTTGGTGTGAAGAACGTACAGACGATCAAGCATAATTATGAAATTCTTCGGCTTGCACGACGCATCTATACGATAACAAAAAAGGAACCGAACCGGTTTTATGATGCACAGCGGTTTTATTTTGAGAGTTTGGATTCTGTTGTTGAATTAACTGAGAAATATGCACTGCTGTATAATCAGCCGAATCGTAGCCATGAGCTTGAAATGACATTAAGCCAAACTCGAGTCACGCTGACTGAACTGCAAAAGCAATTAACGAATGATTTACAGCAAGTTTTAGGAAGAGATATAGAAGCACTTCATATTGAACTTGAAGTGGCCGATAAAATGATTAAAAAATAGACATGAAAGGAGTCAAACTCGATGAAACCAGAAGATCCAGTCATACCACCAGCCCCATCTACTACAGATCTTCCGTTTCGGGTGTTTGATACCTTATCTGATGAGGAAAAGCAGGAGGCGCTACAACGAGCTGAGAAGATCCCTGACCATCCACAAAAACTGCTTTTCTATGGCACACGTGTGCAGGAACGATTGTTAGAACAATCAAAACAAATGATGCAATATGTGGAGAAAAAAGATATTGACCAAATCGGAGACGTTCTAGAAGCTTTTTTACAGCAACTGCATTTAGTGGAGCCAGAGGATTTATTGCCAAAGAAGCGAGGCTTTTTTTTAAGGTTATTTCAGCGAGGAAAGCGTTCTACTCAGGAGATCATATCTCGTTTTAAACAAGCAGAAGCACAGATAGAGAGATTGTCAGCAAGGCTTCGTTACGCAAGAGGCGTGTTAATTTCGGACCATAAGTTATTGGAGCGTTTATTTGAAGAAAATCAATCATACTTTCAAGAGATGACGTTACAGGTTGCAGCAGTTGAAGCAAAATTGTCGCTGTTAGAGCAACATGCCCTAACAGAATCACAGTCACATGATCGGACATTAGAGGAACAATTGATGAGTCGGGAAGTCGATGAAGAAGAATATATGGAGAGATTAAAAGAACGGAAGTATGATTTGTTGTTGAGCCGTCAAATCGCACTGCAATGTAATGCCCAAATTCGAATGATTCAGCATACAAACCATACATTAGCCAATCATATTCAATCAACTGTTTCCGCATCAATTCCTTTATGGATCAACCAAATGTCGATTGCGTTCAATCATATTCAGCAGCGAGCCAATTCAGCGCTTGAGCAGCGTATCCAGCAAACATATGAACAGGTATCGAAGCAGCAAGGACAGCTGCTTGCAGATGCATCCTTAACGCCTATAGATACGTTGAAAAAGGTTCAGCACCAATTGGCCGAAACATTGCAGGAAACGTTGCAGGTAAAAGAACATGGGAGCCAAGAACGAGCTCAATTAAAAAGTAGCATGCATGAGGCAGAGCAGAAGCTGGTGAATCATAAACCAATAAAGGAATGAGAATCCATCTTTCAGTTCACTTGTTTGAACGTTATAATAGATATAAGATATCGTTTAAGTGAAAAGGGTCGATTTGTTTGAAAACACCTTTATATACAGCATTATCACAACATGCGGAAA
This sequence comes from Bacillus sp. FSL R5-0397, assembly GCF_038593395.1. Taxonomy (NCBI): domain Bacteria; kingdom Bacillati; phylum Bacillota; class Bacilli; order Caryophanales; family Bacillaceae; genus Bacillus; species Bacillus sp. FSL R5-0397. Next base: position 40,016 of record NZ_CP151992.1, read on the forward strand.
AGAAGCCCTATTCTTTTCACGTTCCGGGACATCACAATGGAGATGTCTTTTTTGATGAGGCACGGTCCTATTATGCATCCATTCTTCAGCTGGATGTGACAGAACTTGAAGGTCTAGATGATCTTCACCATCCGACTGGGGTGATTCAAGAGGCAGAGGATTTATTGGCAAAGCTATATGGAGCTAAACAAAGTTTTTTCCTTGTGAATGGCACAACCGTTGGCAATTTGGCGATGGTGATGTCTGCGTGTCAGGCTGGGGAGGGCATTTTCGTTCAGCGAAATTGTCATAAGTCTGTGTTCCATGCGATTGAGCTTGCGGGAGCGACGCCTATTATGCTAGAAACCGAGAGTGATCCGCACTTGCACGTCCCAACTCATGTGACGGAGGAAACAGTCAAACAAGCTATGGCGACACATCCTAACTGCCGGGCAATCGTTTTGACATATCCGAACTACTACGGACATGCAGCTGATTTATCAGGGCTCATTCAAATGTGTCATGAAGCTGGCATCATTGTATTAGTTGATGAGGCACATGGTGCTCATTTTGTATTAGGCGGTGCCTTTCCTCCTTCTGCCCTTTCCTATGGAGCAGACGTGGTGGTACAATCAGCACATAAAACCCTTCCGGCAATGACGATGGGGTCTTATCTCCATCTTCAAGGAGACCGAATTGATGTGAAGCGGATAAAGACGTTATTAACGATGCTTCAAAGCAGTTCACCTTCCTATCCAATTATGGCTTCGTTAGATGTGGCGAGAGCTTATGTGGAGGAGTTGAAGGGAAAAGGGTTAATGGACGAAATCATGAGAGACTTGGCAAAGCTGAAAGCACAGTTCAATATGATCTCCAATCTCGAAGTGGTTGAGTCTGACTCTTTACCTATGGATCCATTAAAATGTGTCATTCGTTCAACAAAAGGGCTGACAGGCTATGAACTCAAAAAGGTGCTTGAGTCGGTGGAGGTTCACCCAGAACTTGCGGATGAACATCAAGTCTTACTCGTTTTTGGTCTAAGGCAGACAAAGGACGTTCCTTTTACAGCTATAGAGCAGGCTCTTCAGCAAAGTGATTCATTGCTTGTAAAAAAAGAGCCTCAAACGGGATCGCTCTTCTTAGAGGACGATCAGCAAAAGCGAGATGTAGAAGCTGTTCCATTCGAAAAAGCAGCTGGCCGGATTAGTGCAGAATCGGTCATTCCCTATCCGCCTGGTATTCCTTTGATGATTAAAGGAGAACCGATTGAATCAGATCAAATTGCGACGTTAAGCCGTTTGCTTGGGCATCAAGTTCATGTGCAAGCAAGTCAGGTGATTCACCAGAGAAAATTATATGTTTATATAGAAGAGGAGACACTATGAGCGGTATGTTTATTACGTTTGAAGGGCCTGAGGGTGCTGGAAAAACGACAGTGATTCGAAAAGTGTACGAAGAAATGGAACGTCAAGGCTATGCAGTGATGGCGACACGTGAGCCTGGAGGCATTGACATTGCAGAGCAAATTCGTGAAGTCATTTTAAATGAAAAAAATACAAAAATGGACGCAAAAACAGAGGCATTGCTTTATGCAGCAGCTAGAAGGCAGCATTTGGCTGAAAAAGTAGAACCGGCATTGAAGCGGGGGGAAACTGTTTTATGTGATCGTTTTGTCGACAGCTCCCTTGCTTATCAGGGCTATGCGAGAGGGCTTGGGATTGAAGAAGTCAAATCCATTAATGATTTTGCCATTGATGGCACGATGCCGCAAATGACCATTTACTTTTCCATTACACCAGAGGAAGGTCTAAAGCGAATTGATGCCAATCAAGGAAGAGAAAAAAATCGATTAGACATGGAAACATTGAATTTTCATCAAATGGTCAGAGAAGGATATGAGCTGCTGATTGCGCAATCACCAGAACGATTCCGTGTAGTAGATGCGTCTCAGCCTGTTCAGGATGTCTTTAATGAAGTGTTTCAGCTGATTCAGGACACATTAAAGAAAAATCAAATATGACCTCATTCCCAATCGTTGTTATAATATAGAGGAAGACATCGGCATGTCACCTGTGCCTAAAATGAAGGAGGCCAATCAAATGAAATTAATTGTTGCCGTTGTACAGGATCAAGATAGCAGCAAGTTATTGAAAATATTGACCGAACATCAATTCGGCGTGACAAAATTAGCTTCGACTGGTGGATTTCTAAAGTCTGGGAACACGACTTTTATCATTGGTTGCGATGATGTCCGAGTGGATAAAGCGTTACAGCTAATCAAGGAAAATTGCCGTAAACGAGATCAAATGATCGCGCCTGTATCACCAATGGGTGGAAATGCAGATTCATATGTACCATACCCTGTTGAGGTTGAAGTTGGTGGAGCTACCGTCTTTATTCTGCCAGTTGAACAATTTCATCAATTTTAAGGATGGGTTGCTGTGAAAATTAATCAAGATATGCGGCTGCTTTTAGAAAAGCGTGAACTTCAAGCGATGAAAGGAAGCCAAACTTCAGCATCGTTTAAATCATCGATGGAGACACAAAGTGGAAAAATGCGTTTAGAGCAGCTGACAGTCATGCTGAGCGATATCGAAGTCTTCGGCAAAAAACTGACAAAGTCACGAAACCTTAAAGATTTGGCTAGGTTTAAAGGACTTGTGAAACGCTTTGTAAAAGAAACAGTCGATAATGGATTAAATATAGAGACATCAAGGAGCTTTGACATTTATGGCAACACACGAACACTCGCTTTAGTCAAAGCATTAGATGAAAAGCTGATTGAGTTAACAGAGGATATGATGAATCAAGAGAAACCCTCGATTGATTTGCTTGAACGTATTGGAGAAATAAAAGGTTTATTGATTAACCTTTACACATAGAGAGTGATAACATGGCAATTAGCTGGGATGACATGAATGATCTACAGCCGCGCGTCATGCGGCTGATTTTTAATAGTATTGATAAAGACCGACTGGCTCATGCTTACTTATTTGAAGGAAAAAAAGGGACAGGAAAGCTAGATGCTGCGATGCTTTTAGCGAAGAGCTTTTTTTGTTTGGAAGCAGGAGTGAAACCATGCGAGTCCTGTCAAAACTGCAAAAGAATTCAGTCTGGCAACCATCCAGATTTACATCTAGTGCAGCCTGACGGTCAATCAATTAAGAAGGCGCAAGTGCAGGCTTTGCAGGAGGAATTTACAAAAGCAGGCGTAGAATCGCATCGGAAAATGTATATCATTCTCCATGCGGACAAAATGACGGTCAATGCTGCGAACAGTTTATTAAAGTTCCTAGAGGAGCCCAACCGGGAAACGATGGCAATTTTAATCACTGAACAATCGCATAAAATGCTGGATACGATTATTTCAAGATGTCAGATGCTTAGCTTTCAGCCGCTGCAGCCGCAATCTTTGGAGCAGCAGCTTTTACAAGAAGGCGTGTCTCAGGATCTCGCAAGGCTTTTGTCGAATTTAACCAATAATTTAGCAGAAGCACTCGAATTAAGTCGAAATGATCAGTTTGCAGAGTCTAGAGCGAAAGTGATAAAATTGTATGAAGTCTTACACCAGCGAAAAGAACATGCATTTTTTTATATACAAGATCAATGGATGCCTTTTTTCAAAGAGAAAGACCTTCAAGAAACTGGTCTTGATATGCTTTTATTTATATATCGTGATGTATTGTCGATTCAAATAGGAAATGAAGATAAAGTCATTTATCAAGACTTATTCCAGACAATGAAGCAGCACGCGCTGCATTCCACACAGCAGATGGTGACGAATCAGATCCTTGCTGTATTAGAAGCGAAAAAGAGACTTCAATCCAACGTGAATGCCCAAGGGCTAATGGAGCAATTGGTGTTGATGTTGCAGGAGGGATAAGCTTGTACAACGTAATTGGTGTTCGCTTTAAAAAAGCGGGCAAAATCTATTATTTCGATCCTAATGGATTTCATATAGAAAATGATAGTTGTGTCATTGTAGAAACAGTCAGAGGTGTTGAGTACGGGCAAGTGGTCATCGCCAATAAAAAAGTAGATGAACACGATGTGGTTCTCCCTTTGCGTAAGGTGATTCGCGTCGCAGACGAACGAGACCGGCTCATCGTTGAGGAGAACAAAGAAGCAGCGATGGCAGCCTTTGACACATGTCTTCAGAAAGTAAGTGAACACGGCCTGGAAATGAAACTGGTCGATGTCGAATTTACATTCGACCGCAACAAGGTCATCTTCTATTTTACAGCGGATGGCAGAGTAGATTTCCGTGAGCTGGTCAAGGATCTTGCATCTATCTTCAAGACGAGAATTGAACTTCGTCAAATCGGTGTAAGAGACGAGGCGAAAATGCTAGGCGGCATTGGTCCGTGTGGCCGTATGCTTTGCTGTTCAACTTTCTTAGGAGATTTTGAACCTGTGTCCATTAAAATGGCAAAAGATCAAAACCTCTCGTTAAACCCTACCAAAATTTCAGGGCTTTGCGGTCGTTTGATGTGCTGCTTGAAATATGAGAATGATGAGTACGAAACAGCAAAAGAACAATTACCGGACATCGGTGAAACGATTCAGACGTCTAATGGCTCTGCAAAGGTAGTAGGGCTTAATATTTTAGAACGAATTTTGCAAGTTGAATTAACCGGGCAAGAAAAAGTGATAGAATATACTTGGGAAGAATTAATACAAGAAGGCGTTGTATCTGCACAAACAACTGAGTAACGAGGTGTGCCACCTTGGATAAAAAGGAACTATTTGATACGGTGATTAATTTAGAAGAACAAATCGGTTCTCTTTATCGCCAGCTAGGTGATTTGAAAAATCATATCGGTGAAGTGATTGAAGAAAATCATCAGCTGCAGATGGAGAATCAGCACTTGCGTGAACGTCTGGATCAATCCGATCGAGATAAATCGTCTGAGGCAGAGCATGATTCTGCCCAGAAGCCAAGTCATTCTGATATAGGAGAAGGTCATGATAACCTAGCTCGTTTATATCAGGAGGGCTTCCATATTTGTAATGTACATTATGGGAGCATTCGGAAAGAGGGAGACTGTTTGTTCTGTCTGTCATTTTTAAATAAAAAATGAGAAAAGGCTTCCGCTGAATCGGGAGCCTTTTTCACAGGAAAAGAAAGGATACATCATGGTTTCGTTAAGAGAAGATGAACGTTTAGACTACTTGCTTGCAGAAGATATGAAAATTATTCAAAGTAAAACGGTGTTCGCCTTTTCATTGGATGCAGTGTTATTAGCAAAATTTGCGTATGTGCCGATTCAAAAAGGGGAGATTATTGATCTTTGTACGGGAAATGGCATTGTTCCATTGCTGCTTTCGACGAGATCTAAAGCCTCTATTACAGGGGTTGAAATTCAAGAACGCCTGTTTGATATGGCAAAGAGAAGTGTGGCGCATAATCAACTGGAGCAGCAGATTGAGTTGATCCATGGTGATTTAAATGATATGCCTAAACGGTACGGAAACCACAAAGTAGACGTGATTACTTGTAATCCGCCATATTTTAAGACTCCTTCTAAGGATGAAATCAATGAAAATGAGTATTTGGCGATCGCACGTCATGAGATTCATTGTACATTAGAAGATGTCATTCGTGTTTCTTCCACTTTGTTAAAGCAAGGAGGCAAACTGGCAATGGTTCACCGCCCTGGACGGCTGCTTGAGATTGTTGAAATGATGAAGAAATACCGAATTGAGCCAAAACGAATTCAATTTGTATATCCGAAACAGGGAAAAGAAGCGAATACCATTTTAGTGGAAGGGATGAAAGATGGAAAGCCGGATTTGAAAATCCTCCCGCCGCTTTTTGTTTATGGAGAAGACCAAGAGTATACAAAAGAAATCAGGACGATACTGTATGGAGAAGCATAGTCATTATTTCTATGTATTGAAATGTGCAGATGGCAGTTTGTACGCTGGGTATACAAATGACTTACAAAAAAGGCTGACTGCCCATAATAGCGGGAAGGGTGCAAAGTATACGAGAGCTAGACGGCCGGTGGAACTCTATTACCACGAATGCTTTTTAACCAAAAGAGAAGCCATGCAACAGGAATATCGTTTCAAAACGTGGACACGTCGAAAAAAGGACATGTATATAGAAGAAAAGCGAATCAAAAAGGAGGCGGCACATGAAAAAGACACAGAAAAGCTTTGATGGTCAATCAGAAATGGGTATTCTTTATCTCGTACCAACCCCGATTGGAAACTTAGAAGATATGACGTTTCGAGCGATACAAACGTTAAAAGATGTAGACTATATTGCCGCAGAAGATACGAGACAAACGAAAAAGCTTTGCAATGTCTATGAAATTGATACCCCATTAACGAGTTATCATGAACATAACAAAGATAGCAGTGGTCACAAGTTAATCGAATGGTTAAAAGAAGGAAAGAACATTGCACTCGTGAGCGATGCCGGTTTACCGACGATCTCTGATCCAGGAGCCGAAGTGGTTCGCGACTTTACGAACATCGGAGGCTATGTCATTCCGTTACCTGGTGCAAATGCAGCACTTACGGCACTCATTGCGTCAGGAATCGCACCTCAGCCATTTTTCTTTTACGGTTTTCTTGATCGTCAAAAAAAGGAAAAGAAAAAACAGTTGGAAGCATTGAAGAAACGCCAAGAAACAATTATTTTCTATGAATCGCCCCATCGGTTAAAGGAAACGCTCACTGTGATGAAAGAAGTGTGGGGGAACCGGAATATTGCCATTACGAGAGAACTGACAAAGAAATTTGAAGAGTTCATTCGTGGAGATTTAGAATACGCGCTGACCTGGGTGACAGAACAACAAATCCGTGGTGAGTTCTGTCTCATTGTACAAGGAAATGATCAGGATGAAGAAGAACTGAATGAAGAAGCTTGGTGGAATTCTTTATCTGAAAAAGAGCACGTGATCCATTACATAGAGGAAGGGTTAACGTCAAAAGAGGCTATTAAACGTACTGCGGTCGAACGTGGTGTGCCAAAGCGGACGATCTATGATGCGTATCATATTGAACAATAAAGAAAGGTTCTTGCAAACGGTGCAAGAACCTTTTTATATAAAACTTATTTTTGTGATTGAAGTTGGTTTTGGATTTCGTTAATGATTTGCTCTGCACCTTCACGGCTAAGAACTAATTTACCATTAGCAAGTTTAAGGTTATCGTCTGATACTTCACCTGTTACTTGGCAAGTCATGTTTGGTTTATATTTTTTTAGGATAATTTTTTCATCATCAACATAAATTTCCAAAGCGTCTTTTTCTGCGATTCCTAACGTACGGCGAAGCTCGATTGGAATCACCACGCGTCCTAATTCGTCAACTTTACGTACAATACCTGTAGATTTCATCTTCATTCTCCTCCCAAAAAGTTCTTATTCTTAATATAATATTATCTTCGTCATTATTCGACAAATTCCTTACATTCCTAGCATAACAAGGTTTCCATAAATCGTCAATCATTTTGTTTACTATTGTTTGTAAAATATGACTCTTAAAGTCAAAGGACCTTGAAACTACCGGTGTATAAGGATTTTTCAGAATTTATCTATAAAAATATGAAAAATGACGATAACAGATTAACAAGACTTTTGCCCTAATTTAGCCAATTGTAAATCTGAAAATAGATTTCATACGACAATATTCGACAAAATGTCGAGCGGTTTGTCGTTTTTTTCGAAAAACTCATCTTTTTCGTTCATTTCAATCTGTTCTATGTATATATGCTTGATCTTAAAGGCTAAGATGGTATCATAGAGAAAGCACAAGTGCAAAACATAATGAAATGATCTGACACATTTTAATGAAGTATGATGACCGCTCTCGTCCATTGGGCGGGAGTTTTTGACATTTACACACAAGCAGGAGGTTCCGACATGCCGGAAAAGAAAAAAACGTTTTATCTGACTACACCAATTTACTATCCGAGCGGAAAATTACATATTGGACATGCTTATACGACAGTGGCAGGGGATGCCATGGCTCGATATAAACGTCTGCAAGGCTATGATGTGATGTATTTAACGGGTACAGATGAGCACGGACAAAAAATTCAGCAAAAAGCTGAAGAACAAAATATTACACCGATTGAGTATTTAGATCCGGTCGTTGCTGACATTAAATCATTATGGAAGAAACTCGACATTTCAAACGATGATTTCATTCGTACAACGGAAAAAAGACATACGAAAATCATTGAGCAAGTCTTCCAAAAGCTGCTTGATCAAGGAGATATTTATTTAGATCAATATGAGGGCTGGTACAGTATTCCTGATGAAACATTCTATACGGAAACACAGCTTGTTGATGTTGAGCGAAATGAGAAAGGGGAAGTCATTGGAGGGAAAAGCCCAGACAGTGGACACCCTGTTGAATTGATTAAAGAGGAATCATATTTCTTCCGTATGAGTAAGTATGCTGATCGCTTACTGGACTATTACGAAAAGAATCCGTCGTTCATTCAGCCTGAATCAAGAAAGAATGAAATGATTAATAACTTCATTAAACCGGGACTAGAGGATTTGGCTGTATCAAGAACAACCTTTGATTGGGGCATTAAAGTACCTAATAATCCGAAGCACGTCATCTATGTATGGATTGATGCGTTATTCAACTACTTAACAGCGATTGGCTACGGAACCGATCAAGATGAAAAATATAAAAAATATTGGCCTGCCAACGTACACCTAGTCGGGAAAGAAATTGTACGATTCCATACAATTTACTGGCCAATTATGCTGATGGCACTTGATCTGCCGCTGCCAAAACAAATTTTTGCACATGGCTGGCTGCTCATGAAAGATGGCAAAATGTCTAAATCAAAAGGGAACGTAGTAGATCCTGTTACGTTAATTGATCGCTATGGTCTTGATGCTCTTCGTTATTACCTGCTACGCGAAGTGCCATTTGGTGCAGACGGTGTGTTTACACCAGAAGGATTCGTGGAACGTGTAAACTATGACCTTGCCAATGATTTAGGGAACTTACTTAACCGTACAGTGGCGATGGTGCAAAAATACTTCGACGGTACATTAAGCAGCTATAAGGGACCAGTCAATGAGTTTGATGAGGAACTAAAAGCTGTAGCTGAACAAACGGTGAAAGCCTATGAAGAAGCGATGGAAAACCTCGAATTCTCGGTGGCTCTTTCAAATGTTTGGACATTAATCAGCAGAACGAATAAATATATTGATCAAACAGCTCCATGGGTGTTAGCGAAGGATGAAACAAAACGAAAAGAACTGCATTCTGTGATGTACCATTTAGCAGAATCACTTCGAATCACAGCTGTATTGTTAACACCATTCTTAACAAAAACACCTGAGAAAATCTTCTTCCAGCTTGGAATTGAAGAAGAGAAACTCAAAAGCTGGGAAAGCATTCTTTCTTTCGGTGCGATTCAAAAAGCGACGGTACAAAAAGGTGAGCCATTGTTCCCTCGTTTAGAAGTTGAAGAAGAAGTGGCATACATTAAAGAGAAGATGCAAGGAAGTGCGCCTAAGGTAGAAGAAGAGTCAGTTGAAATAGAAGAAACTGAATTACCTGAACTGGGTGCCGAAATTGCCTTCGATGATTTTTCGAAAGTTGACCTTCGTGTAGCACAAGTATTGGAAGCAGCACCAGTGAAAAAAGCTGACCGTCTCTTAAAGCTTCAGCTTGATTTTGGATTTGAAAAGAGACAAATTGTCTCAGGGATTGCCAAGCATTATCAACCAGAAGAATTGGTAGGGAAGAAGCTCGTCTGCGTAGCGAATCTCACACCAGTTAAACTAAGAGGGGAAATTTCCCAGGGAATGATTTTAACTGGAGAAACTAGTGGTAAGTTGCAGGTTCTTGAAGTAGATCAATCTCTAGCAAATGGAACGAAAATTTTATAATTTAACAAAGGTGTTCCACGTGTAACATTTCGTCGAACACCTTTTGTTTTTCAGAAGAATTGTCGAAAGGAGAAATCAACCATGTTATTTGACACACATGCCCACTTAAATGCTGAACAATATAATGAAGACTTAGAGCAGGTGATTGAAAGAGCCAAAAGTGAAAAGGTAGAGAAGATTGTGGTGGTCGGGTTTGATCGTCCAACCATTACGAGAGCGATGGAGCTAATTGAAGCATATGATTTTATGTATGCAGCCGTCGGCTGGCATCCTGTTGATGCCATTGATATGACAGATGAAGATTTGGCTTGGATCAAAGAATTATCTCAGCATGAAAAGGTTGTTGCCATTGGAGAAATGGGTCTAGATTACTATTGGGACAAGTCGCCAAAAGATGTGCAAAAAGAAGTCTTTAGACGTCAAATTGCTCTTGCAAAAGAAGTGAATCTGCCAATTATCATTCATAACCGTGACGCTACGGAAGATGTAGTGACGATCTTAAAAGAAGAAGGAGCGACAGAAGTCGGAGGAATTATGCACTGCTTTACTGGCAGCCTCGAAATTGCAAAAGCGTGTATGGAAATGAACTTTTATATCTCATTCGGTGGACCTGTGACATTTAAAAATGCGAAAAAACCGAAAGAAGTTGTAAAGGATATTCCAAGTGATCGTCTTCTGATTGAGACAGACTGCCCGTATTTAACTCCAGCACCATTTAGAGGGAAACGAAATGAGCCGAGCTATGTGAAATATATCGCAGAACAAATTGCTGAATTGCGAGAAATAAGCTTTGAAGAGCTTGCTGCATTGACAACAGAAAATGCGAAAAAAGTTTTCCGTATAAACTGACAGTATATGATGTCAATCCTTGTTTAAGCTTGTCCAATTGTGAAACATAACGAAAAAGTTCTACACGTTTGCGCCTCCTCATAGGATAAGTTGTCGATAAGTCTTTCTTCCCTTCCTTCCAAAAATCTCCCATAATAGGTTTACAATCGAGCATTTTTGTACAGTGGGTGGAAGGGTTGACAGGTTTTGAGATACTCTATATAATCTCTCCGAGGAGAAGGAGGCGTTTTTCATCGTACAAAAAATGAAAAATCTGTTTTCTGTCAAGCTAGGAAAAGGCAAGGTTTTATTTCTAGTCACTTGCTTGCTTTTAGCTGGAACTGGGACGGCTTACGGTGCGCATGAGCTCACTAAGCAGTCTATTACCATTTCAATCAATGGCAAAGAGAAGACAATTCGTACACATGAAGAGACAGTAGCACAGCTGCTTTCAGACCTTGGAATAAGGACCAGGGCGGAGGATCATATCTCTCCAAGTCTAAATACAAAGATTCAAGACAACATGAACATTGTGTATGATGCGGCTATACCGGTTCATCTCACCCTAGATGGGAAAGAGAAAACGATATGGACAACAGATCAGACGGTTGGAGCATTATTGAAGAATGAGAAGATAGATATTGGGAAGCACGATCAAGTAACTCCAGGAAAGAATGACAAGATTAAAAAGAATATGGATCTTGTGGTTCAGCAGGCCTTCCAGGTCAGCTTAAACGATGGAGGAAAGGATAAGAAAGTGTGGACCACTTCGACTACGGTCGCTGACTTTTTAAAGCAACAAGAGCTGAAGCTCAAGAAGCACGATAAGATCAAACCTGCGTTACATAGTCACCTTTCTAAAAAAAGCGCAGATGTGAAGATCACTCGGGTGGAAAAAGTCACCGATGTAGTGGAAGAGAAAATTGCTTTTGATACCAAACATAAAAAGGATCGATCTCTTGAAAAAGGAAAAGAGAAGGTGCTTGAAAAAGGTGAAGAAGGTAAATTAAAGAAGCACTATGCCATTGTGAAAGAAAACGGCAAAGTGGTGTCTAAAGAATTAATTAAAGAGGTTACTGCAAAAGACAGTAAGGATCGTTTAGTGGCCGTTGGTACACAAGTGTCCAAGAAAGAACCTAAAGCGTCCCCTGCGGTTTCAAGAAGTAATGAATCGTCAGGAAAAGAGTTCTATGTGACGTCCACAGCCTATACAGCGGGCTGTGCTGGATGTACGGGTAGAACGTCTACAGGCTTTAATTTAAAAGCAAATCCGGGTGCAAAGGTCATAGCAGTAGATCCGAGTGTCATTCCGCTGGGCTCTAAAGTGTATGTGGAAGGCTATGGGTATGCCGTTGCATCAGACACTGGATCTGCTATAAAAGGGAATAAAATTGATGTGTTCGTCCCAAGTAAGTCGGCAGCTTATCAATGGGGAAATAAACGAGTGAAAATTAGAGTGCTCAAATAAACACATCAAATCATTTATATGAACAGAGGGCTTTGCGCACCCTCTGTTTTTTTGGTTATAATAGAAGCACTGTTTTCTAATTAATTAGACGCAAAAACAGCATGGAAGGTTTCATTTTTTGACAAAAAAATGTAGATTGTTTTTGCAAGCGGAGGAATAGATGAAAATCAAAGAAATCATTGTGGTGGAGGGTCGTGACGACACTGCTAGAGTAAAGATGGCAGTTGATGCAGATACGATTGAAACGAATGGATCTGCCATTGGCGATACAGTCATTCAACAAGTGCGTCTTGCTCAGGAGACGAGGGGGGTTATCATTTTAACTGATCCTGATTTCCCTGGGGAAAAGATCCGTAAAACCATCGCAGAGGCTGTCCCTGGCTGTAAGCACGCCTTTTTACCAAAACACCTTGCGAAAGCGAAGCGGGACAAAGGAATTGGTGTCGAGCATGCTTCCTTGGATAGTATTCGAGAATGCCTTGCACATGTCCATGAGGAAATGGAAGAATCAGAAAGCGAGATTACGTTAGACGATTTATTTGACGCAGGCCTTATCGGAGGCGAAGCATCAAAACGCCGCCGCGAACGATTAGGTGTGCTTTTAAATATAGGATATACAAATGCGAAGCAGCTGCAAAAGCGTCTTCACATGTTCCAAATAACGAAAGAGGATTTTATTGCGGCCTTAAAGACCGTCATGCAGGAGGAAGCCGATGAATAAAGATATTGCGACGCCCATCAGAACGAAGGAAATACTGAAGAAGTACGGTTTCTCGTTTAAAAAGAGCTTAGGGCAAAACTTTTTAATTGATACGAATATTTTAGATCGCATTGTCGATCATGCAGAGATTACGGATGAGACCGGTGTGATTGAAATTGGCCCTGGTATCGGTGCGTTGACTGAACAGCTCGCCAAACGGGCAAAGAAAGTCACGGCTTTTGAAATCGACCAGCGCCTATTGCCGATTTTAAACGATACGCTTTCTCCATATGATAATGTCACCATTATTCATCAAGACGTATTGAAGGCAGATGTAAGAAAGGTGATTGAAGAACAGTTTGCTGACTGTAAAGAAGTAATGGTCGTAGCAAACCTTCCTTATTATGTGACGACACCAATTATTATGAAATTGCTTGAAGAAAACCTTCCATTGAAAGGAATCGTTGTCATGCTGCAAAAAGAAGTAGCAGATCGCATGGCTGCTGTTCCTTCATCAAAAGAATACAACTCTTTGTCGATTGCAGTGCAATTTTATACAGAAGCGAAGACGGTCATGGTTGTGCCGAAAACGGTTTTCGTCCCACAACCAAATGTGGATTCAGCGGTGATCAAACTAACTGTTCGTGAAACACCTGCAGTCTCAGTAGACAATGATACGTTTTTCTTTCAACTGATTCGTGCGAGTTTTGGCCAGCGCCGGAAGACATTGATGAATAACTTGATGAACAATCTGCCAGATGGCAAGAAACATAAAGCCATCATTGAAGAAGCCCTTGTAACAGCTGAGGTTGATGGGAAACGCCGCGGTGAATCATTGTCAATCGATGAATTTGCCCGTTTGTCCAATGTTTTACACAAAGCCCTCTCATAAGGGCTTTTCAGCGTGTAGACAAACCCTCGCATTCGGTGTCAGTCCTGCGCGCTGGTGCTCACGAATGTCAAATTCGCTTCGCGCCAGTACTCGTCCTTCCTAGACTGCAAAGGTTTTCTATCACGCTGAAAAGAAGACAAAGCCCTTTCATAAGGGCTTTCAGCGTGTAGACAAAGTCTACACGCTTTTTTGTATAATAAGGGCAATAACACATTTCTGTGGGGGATGAACATGTTATCGAAACGTGAAGAAGAAAGAAGAAATCAATTAGAAGTCGTGGCCTTAGATGAATTAGTGCCTGAAGATCATCTTGTACGAAAAATTGATCAAGCGATCGATTTTGATTTTGTTTATGATCTTGTCAAAGATCATTATAGTTCTGATAACGGTAGACCAAGTGTGGATCCCGTTGTTCTTATTAAAATGGTTTTGATCCAATATCTATTTGGCATTCGTTCTATGCGTCAAACCATTAAAGAAATTGAAACCAATGTTGCTTATCGTTGGTTTATTGGGTATGGGTTTTCAGAGAAAATTCCGCACTTTTCTACCTTCGGTAAGAACTACGTGAGACGCTTTCATGATACAGATTTATTCGAACAAATTTTTTATCGAATCTTAAGAGAAGCGATGAAAAAAGGTCTCGTTGATCCATCTATCGCTTTCATTGACTCAACTCATGTAAAAGCGAACGCCAATAAGAAAAAACTTGAAAAGAAAATTGTTCGAGTAGAAACGAGAAGTTATCAAAATCAGCTTCATGAGGAGATCAATGTTGATCGTGAGGAACATGGAAAAAAGCCGTTACCCCTACAGAATAAAGAAGAGAAAAAAGAAATCAAGGTCAGTACAACTGACCCAGAGAGTGGCTACTATGTAAAGGATGAACGTGAAAAGTTATTTGCTTATTCATTTCATACGGCTTGTGATTCAAAAGGATTTATTTTAGGAACACTGGTCACTGGTGGAAATGTTCATGATAGTCGTATGTTAGATTCACTTGTATCAAAGGTGACAAAGAAAGTCGGAAAACCCAATGTAGTCGCAGTGGATGCTGGATATAAAACACCTTATATCGCCAAGTTTTTAATGGATCAAGAGATAAGACCTGTCATGCCTTACACTCGCCCGAAAACAAAAGCTGGTTACTTGAAAAAGAATGAATACGTATATGACGCACATGTTGATTGTTACATTTGCCCAAACGGGCAAATTCTTTCTTATCGTACAACGACTAGAGAGGGATATAAGCAATATGCGTCCGATTCAGAGGTATGTAAATCCTGCTCGTTTCTAGATAACTGTACACAAAGTCAAAATCACACCAAACAGATTCACCGACATATTTGGCAGGACTACCTAGACGAAGCAGACCATCTGAGACTCACTGAAATGAATAAGAACATCTATGCAAAACGGAAAGAAACGATTGAACGCGTTTTTGCGGATGCAAAAGAAAAGCATGGAATGCGATGGACGAAACTTCGAGGATTGAAAAAAGTTTCGATGCAGGCGATGCTTACTTTCGCTGCCATGAATCTTAAGAAATTAGCAAACTGGACATGGAAAGAGCCATGTCCAGCGTAAAGCGACTGATCAATTTTATCAAAATAAGTGAAAACCCCACTTTTACTTGAAGTAAAGGTGGGGTTTGTCTACGGTCTGAAAGCCCTTTCATAAGGGCTTTTTTCTTTTGGTTTTCACCACTTCACCTGTTCAGGCATAGGCTAGAAAGAACAACACACCTGAAAGAAGAACAAGTGTAGCGTAAGACGATACCAACAGGATAAGAGCCTGATTGTGGAGTGAAAAGCATGCAATTTCAAATAGGAGATATGGTGACGAGGGCATCCTATCAGATGGATATTATGTTTCGTATCATTCGAATTGATGAGACAGACCAGCACGAAGCCACCGCCATTTTGCATGGGAATGAAGTGAGGCTGATCGCCGATGCGAAGATGTCAGATTTGGTCTTGATTCAAAAAGAGGAGCAGCTGACAAGAGAGAAGGACGATGAACGGAAAATTAACGAATCGCTCGACTTACTCAGGCAAGATTATCAGCTGCTTCGTGAAAAACAAGAGTATTATACGTCTGGACAATATCAGCATCAGGAGCAGTATTTTCATATGCCCGGAAAGGTTCTGCATTTAGATGGAGATGCTTCATACTTAAAGAAATGCTTAGATGTATATGAAAGAATCGGTGTACCTGTGTATGGTGTGCATTGCCACGAGAAGAAAATGCCAAGCATGATTGATTCATTAATTGATCAATACCGGCCTGATATTTTGGTCATCACAGGACATGATGCGTATTCTAAACAAAAGGGCGGTGTACACGATATCGGTGCATATCGTCATTCTCGTCATTTCGTTGAAACGGTTCAAAAGGCAAGAAGGAAGGTTCCGCATTTAGATCAGCTCGTGATCTTTGCAGGTGCCTGCCAATCTCATTTTGAATCATTAATTCAAGCAGGTGCTAATTTTGCAAGCTCACCCTCACGTGTCAACATTCATGCACTTGACCCCGTCTATATTGTTGCCAAGATCAGCTTCACTCCATTTGTAGATCGAATCAACGTGTGGGATGTGCTCCGAAATACGCTGACGAGAGAAAAAGGTCTCGGAGGGATTGAAACAAGGGGTGTTTTAAGGGTAGGTATGCCATATAAAAGAGACCATGAATCGACATAACCCGACTGATTTCAGTCTGGTTTTTTTTATGCTCAAAAAGAAATTTCATATGAATACATAATTCACCGGAATTTGAGAAAAATAGGGAGGAGAAAAGGTAGAAGTTTGTCAAAAATATTTTGTTGACAATGGCTCGTGTTGGTTGATATAATTTAATTTTTATTTGACAAAAATGGGCCGTTGTTGTATAATTATCTCAGTGAGGTGGATGCAATGGCGAAGACTTTGTCCGACATCAAAAGATCGCTTGATGGTAACTTAGGTAAACGTTTGACGTTAAAGGCTAACGGAGGCCGCCGAAAAACAATTGAGCGTTCGGGCATTTTAGCTGAAACGTACCCTTCTGTTTTTGTGATTCAATTAGATCAAGATGAGAATTCGTTTGAAAGAGTTTCTTACAGTTATGCAGATATACTGACTGAGACGGTCGAATTAACGTTCGATGATACCGCTAGCTCAGTCGCCTATTAATGGGCAGTGAACTTTTTGTTTACTGCTTTTTGTTTTGCCTTTTTTTCTGTATGGGAGGCTGTCCATTATTTGAAAGGGGTAAAAGGCAGGAATCGATGCAAAATAAGAAAGCCACAAATGAGTGGCGATGATTCGAATTCTCGACCAAAGGGGCTGTTTCGTTTGGGTAGACGCCGAGGCATTATGTCAGATGAGTTCAAATACGAGCTGGCGAAGGATCTTGGATTTTATGATACCGTCAAAAATGGAGGCTGGGGAGAGATTCGTGCGCGTGACGCAGGAAATATGGTCAAGCGTGCCATTGAATTAGCTCAACAGCACATGGCTCAAGAAGAGAATCAACGATAAAGAAATGATCAGGGATACCTCGGGTGTCTCTGGTCTTTTTTGCTTGAAAAAGTGAGTGTGCTGGGGGCAAAAGCCAATATTCATCAGATCCATCAAATGTGATACAATATTGATACTTATGTTTAGATGGAGAAGTAGGTGAAATGTTTGCGTATTTTAGAAAAAGCACCGGCAAAAATTAATCTCTCACTTGATGTTCATGGAAAAAGACCGGATGGATATCACGAAGTGGAGATGGTGATGACAACAATAGATCTTGCAGATCGACTAGAGCTGACAGAGCTGGACAAAGACGAAATCCGTGTATCATCTCATAATCGTTTTGTGCCAGATGATCAACGGAATTTGGCTTATCAGGCAGCTAAATTATTAAAAACAAGATTCGGTATTCAAAAAGGCGTATCGATTGTCATCACAAAAGCAATTCCCGTCGCAGCAGGTTTAGCTGGAGGCAGCAGTGATGCCGCAGCAGCGCTTCGCGGCTTAAACCGTTTGTGGAAGTTAAATCTCACGTTAGATGAACTAGCTGAGCTTGGAGCGGAGATCGGCTCAGATGTCTCTTTTTGTGTACACGGAGGGACAGCGCTAGCGACAGGACGTGGAGAGAAACTAAAGCATATTGCGACACCGCCGCATTGCTGGGTGATTTTAGCGAAGCCGGTGATTGGGGTATCTACAGCTGAGGTCTACAGACAATATGACGCAAGCAAAGTAGAACACCCAAATGTACAGCGTATGATTGAAGCAATTGAAGCGAAAGATTATAAAGAGATGTGCGGCTCACTCGGTAACGTGTTGGAATCTGTGACATTAAAGATGTATCCAGAAGTCGATATGATTAAGAGACAGATGAAGCGTTTCGGAGCAGATGCTGTATTAATGAGCGGCAGCGGGCCAACTGTATTTGGCTTGATTCAATATGAATCGAAGGTACAAAGAATATATAACGGACTGAGAGGATTTTGTGATCAGGTTTACGCTGTCCGCATGATCGGCGAACAAAATACCCTTGATTAAATCCGTATATTAAGTTATATTATTCATAAATTATTCGGGTTCTGGGGGTAAGTTCATGAAGTTTCGTCGAAGCGGCAGATTGGTGGACTTAACAAATTATTTGTTAACCCACCCGCACGTACTAGTACCTTTAACTTTTTTTGCAGAGCGATATCAATCTGCGAAGTCCTCTATTAGTGAAGACTTAACGATTATCAAACAGACCTTCGAACAGCAGGGAATAGGGACTTTACTTACTGTACCTGGCGCTGCTGGCGGAGTGAAATATATTCCAAAGATTCATCTAAAAGAAGCAGACGAAGTCGTCAACGATATCGGAGAGGCATTATCAACTCCTGAACGTGTGCTTCCTGGCGGTTATTTATATTTAACTGATGTTTTAGGCAATCCATCGATTCTTGCGAAAATCGGTAAGCTTTTTGCGACCATTTTTTCGGATCGACCGATTGATGTTGTCATGACTGTTGCGACGAAAGGTATTCCGATTGCCTATTCTGTTGCAGGTTATTTAAATGTGCCTGTTGTGATCGTTAGAAAAGATAATAAGGTAACTGAAGGATCAACTGTGAGTATTAATTATGCATCAGGTTCTTCTAACCGAATTCAAACCATGTCACTTGCAAAGCGGAGCTTAGATAAAGGATCCAATGTGTTGATTATTGATGACTTTATGAAAGCAGGCGGAACCATTAATGGCATGATGAATCTGCTAGAGGAATTTAATGCAAATGTTGCAGGGATCGGTGTTTTATTAGAAGATGAAGGCGTAGATGAACGTCTTGTCGATGAATATGTATCGCTTTTAAAGCTTTCAACCATTGATATGAAGCAGAAAATCATTGAGATTAATGAAGGCAATTTCCACGAGTTTTTTCATTCGAAAGCTTAAGCTTTGATCAAACATGTATTTGAATGGGAGAGATTGATATGACAAAAGTTGTTCAAACCAAAAACGCGCCAGCAGCCATTGGACCTTACTCTCAAGGGATTATCGTCAATAACATGTTTTACAGCTCAGGGCAGATTCCGTTAACGCCAGCTGGAGATTTTGTGAATGGAGATATTAAAGAACAAACACACCAAGTGTTTCATAATCTTAAAGCCGTCCTTGAAGCAGCGGGTGCTTCCTTTGAAACAGTCGTGAAAGCAACGGTTTTCATTAAAGATATGGAACAATTCGCTGAAGTGAATGAAGTGTACGGTGAATACTTCCATACACATAAGCCAGCTCGTTCATGTGTAGAAGTAGCCAGACTTCCAAAAGATGCACTTGTAGAAATTGAAGTTGTGGCATTAGTGAAATAAACAGGCCATCTCTTTGGAGACCGTTTGGTTTCATTATATGTATGAAAAGGCATCGTCATGATGTCTTTTTTCACGCAACCGATGTAAGCGTCGTCATTAAAATGACAAAAAATGTATAAATATCCCGATATTTCAAAAAAAGTTTAAAAAAAGAGCAGGAGAATCACCACAATCGTTGAATACCTAATTAATGCTTTTATATTGGGAAAAGGTGGTGAACTACTGTGGAAGTTACTGACGTAAGATTACGCCGCGTGAATACCGATGGTCGCATGAGGGCGATTGCATCCATCACGCTGGACCACGAATTTGTTGTTCATGATATTCGTGTGATTGATGGAAACAATGGCTTGTTTGTTGCAATGCCTAGCAAACGTACGCCTGATGGAGAGTTTCGCGACATTGCACATCCAATTAATTCAAGCACTCGGGGTAAAATCCAAGATGCTGTTTTAAATGAGTATCATCGCTTAGGCGAAGAGGAAGAGACAATTGAATATGAAGAAGCTGGAGCTTCTTAAAGATATGTGAACCTAAAAAGACAGCTTTAAGAGAAAATGAATGTTTTCTTTTAAATGCTGTCTTTTTTGCGTTTTTTCTCTTGTTCCTTATGTCTCCCGTTCATTAGAAAATTAATGCACTTCCTTTTGTATCCTTGAAATCAGTCCTTATTTAGGATATATTTTTCTATGGATAATAGGGATATTGGAGGCCAATCAATGGATAAGCGGTTCGCAGTGATTTTAGCAGCGGGAAAAGGAACAAGAATGAAGTCAAAGTTATACAAAGTACTTCATCCAGTTTGCGGAAAGCCAATGGTCGAGCATGTGGCAGATCAAGCGTTAAAGCTATCTTTAGCCAAGCTTGTGACGATTGTCGGTCATGGAGCAGAGGACGTCAAGAAGCAGCTTGGGGACAGAAGTGAATATGCACTTCAAGAAGAACAGCTGGGAACAGCACATGCCGTCAAACAAGCCAAATCGTTCCTCGCGCAGGAAAAGGGAACAACCATTGTCATTTGTGGAGATACACCATTATTGACAGCGGAAACAATGGAAGCCATGTTAAGCGAGCATCAAAAACAACAAGCGAAAGTGACGATTTTGACAGCACACGCGGATGATCCAACAGGTTATGGACGTATTATTCGTGATGAAACAGGTGCTGTGGTAAAGATCGTCGAGCATAAAGATGCAAATGATGCTGAACGTCAAGTGAATGAAATTAATACTGGAACCTATTGCTTTTCAAATGAAGATCTCTTCCGTGTGATTGAGCAAGTGTCAAATGAAAATGCACAAGGTGAATACTATTTGCCGGATGTCATTGAAATTCTAAAGAATGAAGGACAGACGGTTACAGCGTATCAAACACCGCATTTTGAAGAAACACTTGGAGTCAATGATCGTATCGCTCTATCACAAGCAGAGCAATTCATGAAGCGACGTATTAATCATCAGCATATGAAGAATGGTGTAACCTTGATTGATCCTGAGAACACGTATATCTCGCCAGATGCAGTCATCGGTGAAGATACAATGATTTATCCTGGGACGGTCATCAAAGGGAATGTAAAGATTGGTGCAGATGCCACAATCGGTCCGAACACTGAAATTGTTGATAGCGTAATTGGAGATCGGACAGTCATTAAGCAGTCTGTTGTCTGCGATAGTGAAGTTGGGGTAGATGTAACAATTGGACCGTTTGCTCATATTCGCCCGTTGTCGAAAATTGGCGATGAAGTGAAGATCGGAAATTTTGTCGAAATCAAGAAAACAGTTTTCGGTGACCGAAGCAAAGCGTCTCATCTAAGCTATATTGGAGATGCAGAGGTCGGAACGGATGTAAACCTTGGTTGTGGATCCATTACAGTTAACTATGATGGGAAGAACAAATTCTTAACGAAGATTGAAGATGGCGCATTTATTGGCTGCAATTCAAATCTCGTTGCACCAGTCACTGTCGGAAAAGGGGCATATGTTGCAGCCGGTTCAACGGTTACAGAAGATGTACCGCAGGATGCATTGTCTATTGCTAGAGCAAGACAAGTCAATAAAGAAGATTATGTGAAAAATATTCATAAAAAATAATCCAAATACCCGGAGGTTTACCATGTCTAATCGTTATGCTGATGCGAATTTAAAGATATTCTCTTTGAATTCAAACCCTGAACTTGCCAAAGAAATTGCCGATCGTATCGGAGTTGATGTAGGAAAGAGCTCTGTTAAACGTTTTAGTGACGGTGAAGTCCAAATCAATATTGAAGAAAGTATCCGCGGCTGTGATTGTTATGTTATTCAATCTACTAGTGCGCCAGTCAATGAGCACATTATGGAGCTACTCATTATGGTAGATGCACTAAAACGCGCTTCTGCGAAAACGGTCAATATTGTCATCCCTTATTACGGATATGCACGTCAAGATCGTAAGGCGAAACCTCGTGAGCCAATCACGGCGAAGCTTTTTGCGAACTTACTTGAAACAGCAGGTGCTACACGTGTCATTGCACTTGATCTTCATGCGCCGCAAATCCAAGGTTTCTTTGATATTCCAATCGATAACTTAATGGCTGTGCCAATCTTAACAAACTATTTTGAACAGAAAAACTTGAATGATATCGTTGTTGTGTCTCCTGACCACGGTGGTGTTACGCGTGCGCGCAAAATGGCGGACCGCCTGAAAGCACCAATCGCAATTATCGACAAACGTCGTCCGAAGCCGAACGTGGCTGAAGTGATGAACATCATTGGGAACATTGAAGGCAAAACGGCGATTCTCATCGATGATATCATTGATACAGCTGGTACGATTACACTTGCTGCAAATGCACTTGTGGAAAATGGAGCGGCTGAAGTCTATGCTTGTTGTACTCACCCAGTATTGTCTGGACCAGCAGTAGAACGTATTACAAACTCTAAAATTAAAGAATTAGTTGTGACAAACAGTATTCACTTAACAGATGACAAGAAAGTTGGAAAATTCATTCCGCTTTCAGTTGGGCCTTTGCTTGCAGAAGCCATCATCCGTGTACATGAAGAAGAATCTGTGAGCTACCTTTTCAGCTAATTTTCTGATTGGAAAAGGCCCTAGGCATCAGCTTGGGGTCTTTTTGCTGTGATAAATGAAAGGCAAACATGTTTAAAATGATTCAGTTATGGGTATTTATGAAAGTAGTGACAAAAAAGAAATAGGATGGTGCTGAATATGGCAACTTTAAAAGCAAATAAAAGAACTGATTTCAAACGTTCCACACTGCAAAAAATCCGTCATTCAGGACACGTTCCTGGTGTCATATACGGAAAAAATACAGACAACCTGGCTGTTTCATTAGACAGTATTGATTTATTAAAGACATTACGTGATGAAGGAAAAAACACAATCATCACATTAGACGTTGGCGGTGAAACAAAATCTGTGATGGTAACAGAACTGCAAACAGATCCGTTGAAAAATGAGCTAGTCCACGCTGATTTCCAAGTGGTCGACTTACAGCGAGAAATTGACGCAGATGTACCTGTACAACTCATTGGCGAATCCAAAGGTGTAAAGGATGGCGGTGTGCTTCAGCAGCCACTATTTGAGCTATCCATTACAGCGAAACCAAAGGATATCCCGCAAAATATTGAAGCTGATATTACAAACTTAGAAGTAAATGACGTACTAACAGTTGGTGATCTGTCTGTTCAGTCTACGTATCAAATTAATAATGATCCAGAAGAAGTTGTTGCTTCGATCTTACCGCCTCAGCAATCAGAGGTTCCAGAGCCAGATAGTGAAGAGGAAACGCAAGAGCCTGAGACCATTAAAGAAAAAGATGACAGCGAAGAATAACTGGTCAATTAGAGACGTAACCCTCCCGCGGTTACGTCTTTTGTGCTAGAATGAAAAGAATTCATACGTTTTGCATGAGGCAATCACATTGGCTCATTTTTTAGGCGTGTGCATGTGCGACAAAGGAGGTTATTGGTTTCATGATTGCGTTCGTTGGATTGGGTAATCCAGGAAAAGAATATGAAAAAACAAGACATAACGTCGGGTTTATGACAATAGATGAACTATCAAAAAAATGGGACATCCCATTAAATCAATCAAAATTCCATGGACAATATGGAACTGGGTTTGTTTCGGGGCAAAAGGTTCTACTTGTGAAGCCTCTTACATATATGAACTTATCAGGGGAATGTGTGCGTCCGCTGATGGATTACTATGATATTCCCCTTGAACATTTGAAGGTCATCTATGATGATCTTGATTTGCCAACGGGCCGGATTCGTTTGCGTACTAAAGGAAGTGCAGGCGGACATAACGGAATCAAATCGTTGATTCAGCATTTAGGTTCACCTGAGTTTGATCGATTCCGTATCGGCATCGGCCGTCCACAAAACGGCATGAAGGTCGTCGATTACGTACTAGGACGCTTCTCAGAGGAAGAACAGCCTGATATCTCATCTGCTATTCAAGCATCTGTTGAAGCTTGTGAAGCGGCTTTAACAAAGCCATTTTTAGAAGTGATGAATGATTTTAACAAGAAGGTATAAGAATGATAAGCAAAGCACATACTGATCATAAAATCTCAGCATGGGAGGATCACGTATGGCTTTGCACTATTACTGCCGGCACTGTGGTGTAAAGGTTGGCAGTCTAGATGAATCCGCTGTCCAAAGTGAAGCACTTGGATTTCATCACTTAACAAATGAGGAAAGAAACGATATGATTTCTTATAGGGAAAATGGTGATTTACATGTACAAACCATTTGTGAGGATTGCCAAGAGGCGCTCGAAAGAAATCCTGATTACCATCAGTATCATACCTTTATTCAATAAAAAGCTTTGGTGTAGATAATAGACCAAAGCGTTTTTCTGTTTTAAACAAGCAGGGAGGAGGAGCCAAATGAAAAATATACAATCATTTATCAAACAAAGTGATGATTTTCAGTCCATTTTTAATGGGCTAAAGGAAGGTTTAAAAGAACAACTGCTCGCCGGACTATCAGGCTCCGTCAGATCTTTATTTACAGCCGCCATATCAGACGAATTAAAGCGGCCGATGTTTATTGTGACACACAACTTATATCAAGCGCAGAAGGTCACAGATGATCTAGCAAGTGTGATGCCAGATCGCTCGGTCCTTCTTTATCCTGTCAATGAACTCATTGCATCTGAAATTGCTGTGGCAAGCCCGGAGCTTAGAGCGCAGCGTCTTGATGTATTGAATCGTCTCGCGAATGGAGAAAATCCGATTGTCGTGACCCCAGCAGCTGCAGTGCGTAGAATGCTTCCTCCTGTTGAGCTCTGGAAGGAGAGTCAGATCCATTTAAAGGTTGGTGAAGAAATTGATTTGGAGGCGTTTTCAAAACAACTCGTGCAAATCGGTTATGACCGGACGTCCATGGTCGCTGCGCCCGGAGACTTTAGTGTGCGCGGAGGCATCATTGACATTTATGCGTTAACGGAAGACCACCCGATCCGTATTGAGCTGTTTGATACAGAAGTGGATTCTATTCGGTCCTTCCACTCTGACACGCAGCGTTCATTGGAAACACTTCAAGAAATCAAGATTGGCCCGGCGAAAGAGCTGATTGTAAGAGGGCCTGAACGAGTGAGAGCGATTGAACAGCTTGACGAAGGTCTTGCCAGTAGCTTAAAGAAATTCAACTCGGATAAACAAAAAGAGCTGCTCCATCAGAATATTTCTGCTGATCGTGAGAAGCTGCTAGAAGGTATTGTGACACAAGAAATGACGAAGTATCTGTCCTATTTCTATGAAAAGCCTGCTAGTTTGCTAGATTATACATCGCAGGATACGATAATCATTCTAGATGAAATCAGCAGAATTCAGGAGATGGAAGAACAGCTTGAACAGGAAGAAGCAGATTGGACAATTAGTCTGCTGGAAGAAGGGAATATCCTGCATGATCTAGCCCTTTCCTTCCCATTTCAAGAGCTGTTCAATCAGCAATCGAGATCGATTCTGTACTATTCCTTATTTTTGAGACATGTTCAGCAGACCAATCCGCAAAATATCGTCAATGTATCTAGTAAGCAAATGCAGAATTTCCACGGGCAGATGAATGTGCTTGCAAGTGAAATTGAACGCTACAAAAAGCAGAATTATACGGTAGTCTTTTTAGGTGCGGATGAAGAGCGGACAGAGAAGCTGTCATCTGTCTTGCATGATTATGACATTGAAGCAGCTCTTGCTAAACCTGATGCTGAGCTTGTCAGCGGGCAAGTATATATTTTACAAGGTGAGCTGCAAACCGGTTTTGAACTACCTTTATCCAAAATTGCTGTCATTACAGAGGGTGAACTTTTCAAGAAACGTGTGAAGAAGCAGGCACGTAAGCAAAAGCTGACGAACGCAGAGCGAATCAAAAGCTATTCAGAGCTGCAAGTGGGCGATTATGTGGTGCACATTAACCACGGGATCGGTAAGTATTTAGGAATTGAAACGCTTGAAATTGGCGGCATTCATAAAGATTATTTAAATATTCATTATCAAGGAAGCGACAAGCTTTATGTCCCTGTTGAACAAATTGATCAGGTGCAGAAGTATGTAGGGTCAGAAGGAAAAGAACCAAAGCTATACAAACTAGGCGGTAGCGACTGGAAACGCGTGAAGAAAAAAGTAGAATCATCTGTGCAGGACATTGCAGATGATCTGATTAAGCTGTACGCAGAACGTGAAGCAAGCAAAGGGTATGCCTTCTCGCCTGACCATGAGATGCAGCGCCAGTTTGAATCTGCATTCCCTTACCAAGAAACAGACGATCAAATTCGCTCGATTCATGAAATCAAGCAAGACATGGAGCGGGAGCGCCCGATGGATCGTCTGCTTTGTGGAGATGTGGGCTATGGAAAAACAGAGGTGGCGATTCGAGCGGCCTTCAAAGCCATTGCTGACGGGAAGCAGGTGGCACTGCTTGTACCAACAACGATCTTAGCGCAGCAGCATTTTGACACCATTATGGACAGATTCCAAGACTATCCTGTTAAAATCGCTCAGCTTAGCCGCTTCCGTACACGAAAAGAAACAACAGAAACATTAAAAGGGCTGAAAAATGGAACGATTGATATGGTCATCGGGACGCATCGTCTTCTTTCAAAAGACATTGTGTACAAGGATTTAGGACTTTTAATTATCGATGAAGAGCAGCGCTTTGGTGTGACGCATAAAGAGAAAATTAAACAAATGAAAGCCAATATTGATGTGCTGACGTTAACGGCAACGCCAATTCCTCGTACGCTTCATATGTCGATGCTTGGCGTACGTGACTTATCTGTTATTGAAACGCCACCTGAGAACCGTTTCCCAGTTCAAACCTATGTTGTCGAGTACAATGGTGCGTTAGTTAGAGAAGCCATTGAGCGAGAACTGGCAAGAGGCGGTCAAGTGTACTTCCTTTATAACCGAGTGGAGGATATTGAACGAAAAGCAGATGAAATCTCGATGCTTGTTCCAGACGCAAAAGTGAGCTATGCACACGGGAAAATGAGTGAGAATGAGCTGGAATCCGTGATGATTAATTTCCTAGAAGGTGAATCGGATGTACTCGTCAGTACAACCATTATCGAAACGGGCGTAGACATACCAAATGTGAACACGCTCATTGTTCATGATGCTGATAAAATGGGGCTTTCGCAGCTGTACCAGTTAAGAGGACGAGTTGGGCGCTCGAATCGTGTGGCCTATGCTTATTTCACTTATCGAAAAGATAAAGTGCTTTCTGAAGTAGCAGAGAAAAGACTTCAAGCTATTAAAGAATTCACTGAGCTCGGATCAGGCTTTAAGATTGCGATGCGTGACTTAACGATTCGAGGAGCAGGAAATTTACTTGGTGCACAGCAACATGGATTTATTGATTCTGTTGGATTCGACCTTTACTCTCAAATGCTGAAAGAAGCCATTGAAGAAAGAAGAGGCGATACGACTGCTCAAGAAAAATTTGAGCCGGAAATTGATCTCCAAATTGATGCCTACATTCCAGATAACTATATTTCTGATGGCAAACAAAAGATCGAGATGTATAAACAGTTTAGAGCGATTGGATCAATAGAAGAGCGGAAAGAGCTTCAAGATGAAATGATTGACCGATTTGGAGAATATCCGCAAGAAGTGGCTGATTTGTTCACGATTGCGACGATGAAGGTGTACGCTGTGCAGGAACGTGTCGAGTTGATCAAGATGGAGAAAGGCATTGTCAGACTCACTCTCGATGAAAAAGCAAGCAGCGACATCGATGGTCAAAAATTATTTGAGCTTGGCAGTCAATATGGACGTGATATCGGTCTTGGCATGGAAGGCAGCAAGCTGATTATTTCTGTCCAAACAAAAGGCAAGAAAACGGAGGAGTGGCTTGAAGTCGTTCTTCGTATGCTTCGAGGTCTTCAAGATGTGAAAAAAGAAACCATTCCATCTTCATAAAATTTTGTTGGTCTCTCGTGTATATTACGTTTGATGTGACGGATACTAATCTCAGGGTCAAGTGGTGAATGTTGCATAAAGTGGACGCTTTTGTTCCATTCACCCAACACATCATCAAACGAAAGAGAGGCAGCAGTGAATGAAAGCAACTGGAATTGTACGCCGCATCGATGATCTAGGTAGAGTGGTTATACCGAAGGAGATTCGCAGAACATTGCGTATCCGGGAAGGAGATCCACTTGAGATTTTTGTCGACCGCGATGGAGAAGTCATTTTGAAGAAGTATTCACCGATTAGTGAGCTAGGAGACTTTGCGAAGGAATATGCTGATGCTTTATTCGACAGTTTGGGTCATTCTATCCTCATCTGTGATCGTGATACGTATATTGCTGTATCCGGCAGTTCAAAAAAAGAGTACTTAAACAAATCCATTAGTGATTTACTTGAACGAACAATGGATCAGCGTAATTCTGTATTAGAGGACAGCAAGAAAGAAATTCAGCTTGTGGATGGTATTGATGATGATGTATCAGCTTATACCATTGCACCTATTGTTGCAAACGGAGATCCAATTGGCGCCGTCGTTTTATTTTCTAAAGAGCGTTCAATGGGAGAAGTGGAGCATAAAGCGGCAGAAACGGCAGCTGGCTTCTTAGCCCGTCAAATGGAACATTAGGTCTAATAATTCTATATCATCTTGATAAAAAGAAAGAATGCCGATGAAATCATCTGATTTTGTCGGCGTTTTTTATATGGGATGAAACAAAATAATGAATGTATCGTCTACTCCTTAGAAAGAAACGGCTTGCCAGTCACATATGATATAATGAGTGCGTTTAAATGCAGGTATATTTTTTGATTGAACATAAAGGAGTCATCCATGAAAAATGCTGTGAATCAGCCGCATTGGCTTTTCCAAGGTGCGGTGATTTTAACCATCGCAGGCTTGTTATCAAAGATACTGAGTGCCGTATATCGTGTCCCTTTTCAAAATATCGTAGGAGACACAGGTTTTTATATTTATCAGCAGGTCTATCCCTTTCTTGGCATTGCGATCATGCTCGGCACCACTGGTTTTCCTGTGATGGTGTCCAAGCTCCTGAGCGAGCATGGTGAGGAGAATCGCCGAATCATTACAAAGGTATCCTTGGTGTATATCACTTTGCTGAGCTTGGTCTTATTTCTTTGTTTATATATAGGAGCAGGCACAATTGCGAATCTCATGGCAGACAGTCAATTAATGCTTCTCATCCAGATGAGTTCGTTTGTGTTTTTATTTCTGCCGCTTACCGTGATGCTGAGGGGTGTTTTTCAGAGTGATGGGCTGATGCTCCCCACTGCGGTCTCTCAATTGGCTGAGCAGCTCATCAGAGTAGGCGTCCTGCTTGTTTTATCTTTCTATTTTGTGAGACATGGCTATTCGCTTTATGAAACAGGAGCGGGTGCGGTGTTCTCTTCTATAGCTGGAAGTGCTGCTTCACTCCTTTTGCTTCTTTTCCTTTGGCTGACCTATCGGAAGCGGTTGTCAGCGAGCAAGACATTAAAACAGGCTACACTGCGGAAAAAAGATGTGCTGAAGAGTTTGGTGCTGTATACATTGACGATTTGTGTGAGTGGATTGCTGATCCTATGGATGCAAATGATCGATGCTTTTCACTTGTATGCGCTGCTGCGCAGTGAGGGACTGAGTGAAGCAGCTGCAAAGGCGGCAAAAGGCGTATATGACCGAGGTCAGCCGTTCCTGCAGCTCGGGACGGTGTTTGCAATTAGTATCGGGACGTCTCTTGTTCCGTTTTTGTCGTCGGCCTTAAGAAAAGGGCAGCATGAAGCAATTCGTGAAAAAGTACGTACATCGTTTAAGGCAACATCGGTGCTGGGGATTGGTTCAGCTGTCGGGCTTATATGTATTTTATCGTCTGTGAACATTATGCTTTTTCGTAATGACTTAGGGACAGATGCTCTGCAGATATTTTGCATATCCATTGCCTTTACATCAATGGCGATTACGCAAACCGCTTTACTTCAGGGTCTGGGACATACCGTGTACCCGGCTATTGTGGTCCTGATCAGTGTACTGGTGAAATGGGGGCTGACGCTGGCTCTTGTCCCGTTATTCGGCATTTATGGAGCCGCATGGTCGACTGTTTGTGGGTTTCTCGCCGCCGCTGCGCTCAATGCGGTGTATTTGAAGCATAAAGGGTGGATTTCAATAAGAGAGCTATTCCCAGTGAAAATTCTTTTATCAGCAGCATTCATGGCTGTCGTTTTAATTGGATATCAGGCATTGTTTTCTTGGGTCATTCCCTTTGAGAAACGTCCGTTTTCTGTTTTAGAGAGCCTGACTTCAGTTTTTATTGGTGGTTTCGCCTTTTTATATAGTATTCTTAAGCTAGACGTATTTACGGAAGAGGAATGGAGACTCATTCCATTAGGAGAAAAGATTTTATATTTTAAACAGATGAGAGGGAATTGAAATGGCAGGTAAGATTACAGTCGTTGGTCTTGGGGCAGGCGACATGGATCAGCTAACGCTCGGTGTATATAAGCAGCTGAAGCAGGCGAAAGAAGTATACATGAGAACGCAGGATCATCCACTCACCGCAGAATTGATGCAGGAGGTCCCGTCTCTGACCTTTTTTGATGAGATATATGAAAAGCATGATCAGTTTGATGCAGTGTATGAGGAAATCACAGACATTCTCTTCCGAGAGGCTGAGGAGAAAGATATTGTGTATGCAGTACCAGGTCACCCGTTTGTAGCGGAAAAGACAGTGCAACTTCTTGTTTCACAACAGAAGGAGCGCGGGGTTGAGGTGTACGTGGCTGGTGGACAAAGCTTTTTGGATGCGACGTTTAATTCCTTACAGATTGACCCAATTGAAGGGCTGCAATTCGTTGACGCAGGGGATATGAGAGCGGATGATCTGAAGTTGACCCAGCACGTGCTGATCTGTCAAGTATATGATCAGATGACAGCCTCGAATGTGAAGCTGACCCTCATGGAAAAGCTACCTGACGATTATGAAGTCTTTATCGTAACGGCAGCGGGAAGCAGTCAGGAACAGATTACAGGTGTTCCTTTATTTGAACTTGATCGAGATGTGTCGATAAATAACTTAACGAGTGTTTATGTGCCTCCAATCCAAGATGAAAAGCTACTCTATCAACAATTTGACACTTTCCGTGAAGTCATTCGTACATTAAGAGGTCCTGGCGGCTGTCCTTGGGATCAAAAACAAACGAATGAGTCGCTCAAACCATATTTAATTGAAGAATGTTATGAGCTGCTGGAAGCCATAGATGAAGACGATCCAGATCATATGGTTGAAGAACTCGGAGATGTACTGCTTCAAGTTTTACTCCA
Organism: Bacillus sp. FSL R5-0397; assembly: GCF_038593395.1. Lineage (NCBI taxonomy): Bacteria > Bacillati > Bacillota > Bacilli > Caryophanales > Bacillaceae > Bacillus > Bacillus sp. FSL R5-0397. The sequence continues at coordinate 71,389 of NZ_CP151992.1, forward strand.
TGCTCAAATTGGTGAAGATGATGGTTACTTCTCAATGGATGACGTCATCCAGCATGTCACAGAAAAAATGATTCGACGACATCCGCATGTGTTTGGTGATACGGATGTGTCTGAAGCATCAGATGTCGTCGCCAACTGGGAAAAAATCAAGCAGCAGGAAAAACCGGAGCGTGCAGCATCTATTTTGCAATCCATTCCAACGACACTTCCAGCTTTAACAAAAGCTTATAAGCTCCAAAAGAAAGCAGCGAAAGTGGGCTTCGATTGGACAGAAGTAGAGGATATTTGGAACAAATACGAAGAGGAAAAGCGGGAATTCCTTGTGGAAGTGGCAGAGAAAACGGATGAAGGTGCAACAAAGCAGATGAAGGATGAATTTGGGGATCTTTTATTTGTTCTCGTCAACATCGGCAGATTTTATCACCTAGAGCCTGAAACCGCCCTCTCTTCTGCAAACACAAAATTCATGCGGCGCTTTCAGCATATTGAACAAAAAGCAAAGGACATAGGGCGTTCACTAGAAGACTTGACCCTAGAAGAAATGGACGATCTGTGGAACGATGCCAAACGCATAGAAAGAGGTGAACATACATGAGACTAGATAAATTCTTAAAAGTGTCTCGTTTAATCAAAAGAAGAACATTGGCAAAAGAAGTAGCCGATCAAGGGAGAATTTCCATTAATGGCACGCAGGCGAAAGCCAGCTCTGACGTGAAAGAAGGGGACGAGCTTCAAATTCGCTTCGGCCAAAAGCTTGTGACTGTTCAAGTCAACGAGTTAAAAGACACAACGAAAAAAGAAGAAGCTGCTGGCATGTATACCGTGCTAAAAGAAGAGAAAACAGCAGAATAGGGCTTGTTCTAAATGTCCCGCCTGTCACATACAATGCAGTAACAATGCAAGTATGAGATATGGGGGATGTATAAATGAATCAATATTATAATCAACCTCAAGGCACGAAGTTGTCATCAGAAGCCGAGCATCATGTCACAATGCGCAACAGAAAGCATTTAGATATTACCGGGGTCAAACAAGTCGAGAGCTTTGATAATGAAGAATTTCTGCTTGAGACTGTCATGGGAGTCCTCGCCATTCGCGGAGAAAATCTGCAAATGAAAAACTTAGATGTAGAAAAGGGCGTTGTGTCCATTAAAGGGCGTGTCTTTGACTTAATCTATGTAGATGAGCAGCACGGGGAGAAAGCTAAAGGATTTTTTAGCAAGCTGTTTAAATGACACTGACGGTCCAGTTTTATACGATGCTTTCGATGGCGGCGATGGGCATCTGGCTGGGCGCATCGCTGGATACGTACAAGCTGTTTGTGAACCGGGAAAAAACAGCAAAATGGCTGCTGGTCATTCACGACCTCCTTTTTTGGGTGGTGCAGGGTCTCTTATTCTTTTATGTCCTGCTGCTGACCAATGAGGGAGAATTCAGGCTTTATATTTTTCTAGCTGTTGCTTTAGGTTTCTCGATGTACCAGGCATTGATGAAACAGCTGTATATGAACATCCTCAAGTTTGTGATGAGGTGTATTTATCAGACTGTTCTCGTCCTGAAAAGGCTGATCATGTCGATGGTTTTCCAGCCCATTCGCTGGATCGTTGGTTTGATCATAAGTGCTCTTCTGTTCTTGTTCCACTCGCTCTTACGCCTTGTTCGTTTTGCGTTTCGACTCGTGTGGAAGGTGCTGTATATTGTTTGTTATCCGCTTATTTGGTTACTCAATGTAACCATTATTCATCGAATTCCCGAAAAATGGCGAACATCAATGAGGTTGTTTTTCTCAAAAGGAGCAGGAATTTTACAAGGGATCAAGAAAGTATCTCGTACCATGAAAACGAAATGGAAACAATTCTGGACAAAGTAAGAGAGGAGGCCTTCATCCTTGAACGAGAGAAAAAGAAATATCGCACAAATTCAAAATGATTATCAAAAACAAATGGAACAGCAAGCGCAGCGCCTAAAACGCAAACGCCGGGGACTCCTTAGAAGGCTTACCGTGTTTGGAGTCATTGTGCTCATGTTTGCTGTTTTGGTAACAAGTGCCCTCTGGTCGCAATCGTCTGCATTGAAAGAAAAAGAAGAGAAGAAGGTTGCGCTTGAAAAAGAATTGAAGCAATTACAAACAAAGCAGGAAGATATTTCTGATGAAATCAAAAAGCTGAAAAGCAAAGAATACGTACTCGAACTGGCACGACGGGACTATTATATGTCTAAAAAAGGCGAAAAAATCTTTGATGTGGGCAATAAGAGCGATTAGCCTTGTTGACACTTAAAATTCAGTTTATGTATAATTGAACAAATGAGATTTTTTTATAAGTCTAAGGAGGAGCACTTTTTTTATGTCGATTGAAGTTGGCAGCAAGTTACAAGGGAAAGTTACGGGCATTACAAATTTTGGAGCTTTTGTGGAGTTGCCAGGCGGTTCAACTGGTCTCGTTCATATCAGTGAGGTAGCCGATAACTATGTAAAAGATATTAATGAGCATTTAAAAGTCGGTGAACAAGTTGAAGTGAAAGTGATTAACGTTGAAAAAGACGGTAAAATCGGCTTGTCCATTAAAAAAGCAAAAGATCGTCCTCAACAACAACAATCAAGACCGAGCAGAAATGATTTCCGTCCGAAGGAATCGTTTGAGCAAAAAATGAACAAATTCTTAAAAGATAGTGAAGACCGCTTAACATCTTTAAAACGTAACACGGAATCAAAACGTGGGGGACGCGGAGCAAGAAGAGGTTAACTTGTTGCTGCTTTCTATATATCTTTCACAACAAAGCACCTGCTGTTTAGCGGGTGCTTTTTTCAATACAAATTCAACGTTTTTTGTGATTTCGCCATTTAATTTAAAACTTTCTATTGACGGACAAGCGAATCCTTTGTATTATAGTTCTTGTGCTTCTTAGCGCATTTTATATTATGGCGGTGTAGCTCAGCTGGCTAGAGCGTACGGTTCATACCCGTGAGGTCGGGGGTTCGATCCCCTCCGCCGCTATCCTTTTAAAAAGAACAATAAGCAAGGCCCGTTGGTCAAGCGGTTAAGACACCGCCCTTTCACGGCGGTAACACGGGTTCGAATCCCGTACGGGTCATCTTCCAAACAGCTTTCTATAGGAAAGCTGTTTTTTTGTGCTTTCGTAAAATTCTGATGAAAGACATCGACTTTCAAGAAAGTATGCCTTTTTGGCAAATAAAGCGTCGAACGTTTTATGGAAACGACAACTTCTTTTGACAAAATTTCTTTTTCACCTTCGCTATAATGCAAGCAACGAATATCAGGTGGGGGATGAAAAGATGGAAAAACTAGAAAGAAGAACTGATTTAACGGGAGCCGGGTTTGAAAGAATCAGTGCAGGGTTAAAAAAGATGAAAAACCTGTTTCTTCATCATACGCATTCTCTTTTTTTCTATAAAGGGTTTATTTATGTTGTTCTGGGCTTTTTATTGGGACGAGCCTTTATCTTATCTGAAATTATGCCGTTTGCATTGCCTTTCTTTGGGTCCATGCTGCTCATTAAAAGGGATAAAGCAATGCTTGCTTGTCTTGCTTTACTCGCTGGAGCGATGACGATATCACCTCAAAATGCATTATTCGTGTTTGCGTCATTGATCGTATTCCTCCTCATGTCAAAGGTCGTTTCATTTATCATCAAAGACCCAGTGAAAACATTACCGGTTGTGATTGTGCTCTCAATGCTGATGACCAGGGGAACTTTTGTTTACCTCGAGCAGGGTGCGGTTCAAAGCTATGACTATGTGATGGCGGGGGTTGAAGCTGGACTTGCCTTCATTTTGACACTGATTTTTCTTCAAAGTTTGCCGATTTTTACAGTCAGGAAAATCAAACACTCTTTAAAGGTTGAAGAAATTATTTGCTTTATGATATTAATCGCTTCAGTTTTAACAGGTCTGGCTGGGATCACATTTCAAGGAATGCAGGCAGAGCATATTTTGTCACGATATGTAGTGTTGAGCTTTGCCTTTATTGGAGGAGCGAGTATTGGTTGTACAGTGGGTGTTGTAACTGGATTAATTCTTGGTCTCGCCAACATCGGCAACCTTTATCAGATGAGTCTGCTTGCCTTTTCGGGCTTATTAGGCGGATTACTAAAAGAGGGGAAAAAAGCAGGAGCCGCCATCGGCTTGATTGTGGGTTCTTTACTAATCTCCCTCTACGGTGAAGGGTCAGCAGGGCTGATGACAACGCTATATGAATCACTCATCGCAGTTGCACTGTTTTTGCTCACGCCACAGTCAGTAACGTCCAAGGTGGCAAAATATATTCCTGGTACGGTAGAGCATGTACAGGAACAGCAGCAATATGCCAGAAAAGTACGAGACGTGACAGCAAAAAAGGTAGATCAATTCTCTAATGTATTTCATGCGCTGTCTGAGAGTTTTGCGACATTTTACGAATCCATTCCTGAGGAGAAGAAGCAGGAAGAGGATGTAGATCTTTTTTTAAGTACGATCACAGAACGTTCCTGTCAAACGTGCTATAAGAAAAATAAATGCTGGGTGCAGAACTTTGATACAACCTATGAACTCATGAAACAAGTTATGCATGAATCTGATGAAAAAACGTACGAGCATAACCGGAAGTTGAAAAAGAAATTCAGTCAGCACTGCTCAAAATCAAAGCATGTAGAAGAATTGATTGAAGAGGAGATAGCTTACTATAAAGCAAATCAGACCTTAAAGAAAAAGGTCCAAGACAGCAGGCGCCTTGTGGCCGAACAACTGATGGGTGTTTCGCAAGTCATGGAGGATTTTTCCCGGGAAATAAAACGAGAAAGAGAGCAGCATTTTATTCAGGAAGAGCAGATGATAGAAGCACTTCAGAACTTTGGAATTGAAATTCAGCAAGTTGAAATTTATAGCTTAGAACAGGGAAATGTTGATATAGAGATGAGAATTCCCTATTGCCAAGGTCATGGGGAATGCGAAAAAATCATCGCTCCAATGCTCTCGGATATTTTAGAAGAACAAGTTTTAGTCAAAGCAGAGCAGTGTGCGGAGCATCCAACAGGTTATTGTCATGTTGTATTCGGTTCTGCAAAATCGTATCGAGTGTCTACAGGTGTAGCACATGCAGCGAAAGGCGGAGGATTAGTATCTGGAGACAGCTACAGCATGATGGAGCTGGGTGCAGGTAAATATGCCGCAGCTATTAGTGATGGGATGGGAAATGGAGCAAGAGCCCATTTTGAAAGCAATGAAACGATCAAGCTGTTAGAAAAAATCTTGGCGTCTGGTATTGATGAAAAAGTAGCGATTAAAACGATTAATAGCATTTTATCTTTACGGACAACAGATGAAGTCTATTCCACATTAGACTTATCCATCATTGATTTACAGGATGCGAGCTGTAAGTTCCTCAAGATTGGCTCCACTCCAAGTTTTATTAAACGTGGTGATCAAGTGATGAAGGTACAGGCCAGCAACTTGCCTATTGGCATTATTGATGAATTTGAAGTAGAAGTGGTGAGTGAACAGATGAAGGCAGGAGATCTCCTTATCATGATGAGCGACGGTATCTTTGAAGGACCAAAGCATATCGAAAATCATGATTTGTGGGTCAAACGAAAAATGAAGAGCTTTAAAACAGAAGATCCGCAAGAGATTGCTGATTTATTAATGGAGGAGGTCATTCGCACAAGAGCAGGTCAAATCGATGACGATATGACGGTTGTCGTCATTAGGCTCGACCACAATACACCAAAATGGGCATCCATTCCGACAGGTACATTCTATCTCCAGAAACAAGAGATTTCTTGAAATATCGTATAATATGAATTTCTTCTGGCGATGATGGGGATATAAGCATTCAGTTACAATCCCAGGAGGAATGAAGATGCGAAAAGGTCACGTAAACCAAATCTTACTGATTACAGATGGCTGCTCAAATCATGGGGAAGACCCACTTGCGATTGCCGCATTGGCAAAGGAGCAAGGGATCACAGTCAATGTCATTGGCATTATGGAAGAGAACAGACACGATCATGAAGCGATGAAAGAAGTAGAGGGGATTGCTCTAGCAGGCGGAGGCATTCATCAGGTTGTCTACGTTCAGCAATTGTCTCAAACCGTACAAATGGTTACAAAAAAGGCGATGACGCAAACGTTACAAGGTGTTGTGAATAAAGAATTGCAGCAAATTCTTGGCAAAGATACTGAAATTGAAGAACTTCCCCCAGATAAGCGTGGAGAAGTGATGGAAGTTGTGGACGAGCTCGGTGAGACGGTTCATCTTCAAGTGCTTGTGCTTGTGGATACGAGTGCAAGTATGAAACCGAAGTTGCCAACGGTCAAAGAAGCACTCATCGATCTCTCTATTAGTCTAAATTCGAGAATTGGTGAAAATCAGTTTGGGATGTGTGTATTTCCCGGGAAAAACTCAGATGCAGAAATTGTGTTGAACTGGACGCCACGGTTCGATTCGTTATCATCGATTTTCCCGAAGCTGACAACAGGAGGAATTACACCGACAGGACCAGCAATTCGAGAAGCACTCCAGCATTTCAAATCAGTTCGATCACGAAAAGGGCTGCTTGAAGCGAAGGAAGAACATGATGAATTCGGCTTCTAACATCCCATTAGGTACAATGATAAAGGGAAAGTGGCATCACCAACATTACCGCATTGTAAAAGAGCTGGGAAAAGGGGCGAACGGTGTGGTTTATCTGGCCGAATCGCTAAAGGGACAAGTGGCCCTTAAAGTGAGTGATGACAGTATGCTCATTGCATCTGAAGTCAATGTATTAAAATCCTTTTCAAAGGCTCCTGTGAAAACCATGGGGCCTTCTTTTTATGATATGGATGATGCTCTTTATCCTGGAATGTCAGAGAAACGGTCGTTTTATGTCATGGAGTATGTCAGAGGGCCATTGCTGCTTGAATTTGTGAAACAAAAAGGCGATGAATGGATCGTCGTTCTCATGATTCAACTGTTGTCTAACCTTGCTCACTTACATAAGGAAGGCTGGATCTTCGGTGACTTGAAGCCTGATAATCTCATCGTTTCAGGACCCCCAGCTACGATTCGTTGTATTGATGTTGGAGGAACAACGAAGGCAGGAAGGGCGATTAAGGAATACACCGAGTTTTTTGACCGCGGCTACTGGGGCTTCGGTACAAGAAAAGCAGAACCTTCTTATGATCTATTTGCCTTAAGTATGGTCATGGTGAACTGTGCCTATAAAAAAGAATTTAAAAAAGGGGCAGAACCAGAAAAGCAGCTTTATCGAGCGATTGAAGGACATCCTTTATTAAAGCGATATGAGAGGGTGTTAAAAGCGGCTCTCCAAGGCAAATATCAATCAGCGGCAGACATGAAAAGCGCGATGTTGAAAGAAGGACAATTGCTTGCTTCAAGAAAATCACGACAGAAGAAGCCATCACAGCAAAATAGGCAAAAGCCAGCTGTTCCCCAACATCAACAGGCCGCACCTTCACGATCAAGAGTTGCTGCTGCGAAAAGAACATCAGTACGCAAAAAATCAGGCGGGCTTTTTGAAACCATTCTCATCTTATGCAGTGTGCTCGCTCTTTACTGTGCCTATGTGGTTTTATTCCTATTATAGAGCTGTAAAAAAGCAGGCTTCTTCTTTGCTTGGAGCTAATGAAAGTGATAGGATATGTATATCTTTAAATTACCTGCTCTTTGTGAGGAGGAAGTTGTGAATAGAATTGAATCTTTTTTGAAAAAACATGATGTTTTCCTTGAAAATACGACAGTCATTGTCGGGGTTTCTGGCGGACCAGATTCTATGCTCTTGCTGCATGAACTAAACAAACGTCGAAAAGGTTCCTTTCAGCTGATTGCAGCCCATGTAGATCACATGTTCAGAGGAGAAGAATCCTTTGCTGATTTGGCATTTGTTGAAGCGTACTGTAAAGAGCATGAGATCCTTTTTGAATCGGCTCGTATACAGGTCACCCAATATGCAAAAGAAAACCGCTTAAACAAACAGGCAGCTGCAAGAGAGTGCAGATATGCTTTCTTTCGTCAATTGATGGAACAGTACAACGCTCAATTTATAGCGCTTGCACATCATGGAGACGATCAAGTAGAAACAATGGTGATGAGGCTGACAAGAGGGACTGTTGGAATAGGACTCGCAGGTATGCAAGCAAAGCGCCCTTTTCAAGAAGGGTGGCTGATTCGTCCGCTGATTGGATATTCTAAGGATGATGTACTCACTGCTTGCGAAAAAGAACAAGTTCCTTATGTCATTGATCAAAGCAATCACACCGATGACTACTTGAGAAACCGGATCAGAAGACACGTTCTTCCCGTGTTAAAAGAAGAGGCACCTCATGTGCATGAAAGCTTTCAGTTTGTAAGTGACATGCTGACTGAGGATGAGCAGTACTTGCAGGCATTAACAAAGGATCAAATGCATCAAGTCATTACGAATCAAACGCCTAAGCAAATTGAGATCAAAACGAAGCCTTTGCTTGACCTGCCTTTGCCTTTACAAAGAAGAGGCATTCAACTAATATTAAACTATCTTTATGAAAACACTCAATCAGCGTTTTCAAACCAGCATATTCTAGGGACTTTGGACTGGTTATCTCATACTGATCAACCGTCTGGATCATTAGATTTGCCAAAAGGTTTACAAGCTGTCAAATCTTATGATCACTGTATGTTTACCTTTGAACGATCGCTTGTCATAGATCAGTCATATACTCATCATTTAAGAGGTGAGCTTGGCGAGGAACTTTTTCTCCCGAATGGACAGTCTATCTTGGTATCAAATCATGTTCCGGAGGATGCACGGAACGGAAACCATTTTTTCTTGCTTCAAAAAGATCATGTTCGTCTTCCTTTGATCATTCGCTCACGAAAAAACGGTGATCGAATCAAACTTAAAGGGATGAATGGATCAAAAAAGGTGAAAGATATATTTATTGATAAAAAAGTGCCTCTTGCAGAAAGAGACAGCTGGCCGATCGTCACTGACTCGGATCATCAAATCATCTGGATCCCAGGTCTGAAAAAATCCGTTTTTGAAGAAATTGATATGACAAACAGCGATCTCATTGTATTACAATATAGACAGCACGAAAATTTGTAGGGGGCAAGCAAAAGCATGAAACAAGATATTGAAAAGATTTTGATCTCAGAAGAAGAGATCCAGCTAAAAGTGAAGGAACTGGGTGCAACATTAACCAGCGATTATGATGGTAAATTTCCCCTGGCTATTGGTGTTTTGAAAGGGGCTCTTCCATTCATGGCAGACCTGATCAAACACATTGATACATATTTAGAGCTTGATTTTATGGATGTATCTAGCTACGGAAAGTCTACCGTATCTTCTGGAGAAGTGAAGATCATCAAAGATCTAGATACTTCTGTTGAAGGAAGAGATATTCTAATTATGGAAGATATCATCGACAGTGGGTTAACTTTGAGTTATCTGGTAGAGCTTTTCCGATACCGTAAAGCAAACTCCATTAAAATTGTGACATTGCTTGATAAACCAAGCGGCCGCAAAGCAGACATCAAAGCAGATTATGTTGGGTTTGAAGTACCAGATGCATTTGTTGTTGGCTATGGATTGGATTTTGCCGAACGTTACCGAAACCTCCCGTATATTGGAGTGTTAAAACCATCTGTTTACGAAGGCTAATGAGCACACGTTTACATGAGGTTATTGGTTGTGTTGGAATGATTTTCTATGATACTATTGAACATAGTTGTGCTTACTGTGGGAGGAGGTAAGGAATGAATCGGGTTTTTCGTAATACGATTTTTTATATACTTATTTTATTACTTGTGATAGGGGTTGTCAGTTGGTTAGGATCCCCTAATCAAAAGCCTGAGAACATGTCTTACAGCAAATTTTCGCAAAATTTAAGTGCGGGAAAAGTGGAGAGTATCTCCATCCAGCCTGTAAGAGGGGTTTATGAAATTCGTGGTCAATTAGATGGTGCGAAGAAAGATGAATACTTCATTACCCATGTTCCAGATGGTCAAGGTGTTGACCAGATTTACAGTGCACTGAAGAATACAGATGTAAAAGTAGAACCAGCACCTGAAACAAATGGATGGCTGCAAGTTCTGACAACCATCATTCCATTCATCATCATCTTTATCCTGTTCTTCTTCTTATTGAACCAAGCTCAAGGCGGTGGAAGCCGTGTCATGAACTTTGGTAAGAGTAAGGCAAAGCTTTACACAGAAGAGAAGAAACGTGTGAAATTTAAAGATGTTGCCGGTGCGGATGAAGAAAAACAAGAGCTCGTAGAAGTGGTTGAATTCTTAAAAGATCCACGTAAATTTGCGGAGCTTGGCGCAAGAATCCCTAAAGGGGTTTTACTAGTAGGACCTCCAGGTACAGGTAAAACATTGCTTGCGAGAGCATCTGCAGGAGAAGCAGGCGTTCCTTTCTTCAGCATCAGTGGTTCTGACTTCGTCGAGATGTTCGTCGGTGTCGGTGCATCACGTGTACGTGATTTGTTTGAAAATGCGAAAAAGAATGCACCTTGCTTAATCTTTATTGATGAGATTGATGCAGTGGGTCGTCAGCGTGGAGCAGGTCTTGGCGGTGGTCATGATGAGCGTGAACAAACGCTTAACCAGCTTCTTGTTGAAATGGATGGTTTTAGTGCCAACGAAGGGATTATCATCATTGCTGCAACGAACCGTGCAGATATCCTAGATCCTGCATTGCTACGTCCGGGACGTTTTGACCGTCAAATTACGGTTGACCGCCCAGATGTCATTGGTCGTGAAGAAGTACTGAAGGTTCATGCGAAAAACAAACCGCTTGATGATACAGTCAACTTGAAAGCCATTGCAAGCAGAACACCAGGGTTCTCTGGGGCAGATCTTGAGAACTTACTAAACGAAGCAGCACTTGTTGCTGCCCGTCAAAACAAAAAGAAAATTGATATGCGTGATATCGACGAAGCAACTGACCGTGTCATTGCTGGACCGGCTAAGAAAAGCCGTGTCATTTCGAAGAAAGAACGTAATATCGTGGCGTACCATGAAGCAGGTCATACCGTCATTGGGCTTATCCTAGACGAAGCGGATATGGTGCATAAAGTAACGATCGTTCCTCGTGGTCAGGCAGGCGGATATGCGGTCATGCTTCCAAGAGAAGACCGTTATTTCCAAACGAAGCCAGAGCTTCTTGATAAAATCGTCGGCTTGCTCGGCGGCCGTGTTGCAGAGGAAATTACGTTTGGTGAAGTAAGTACAGGCGCACACAACGACTTCCAGCGTGCAACAGGCATTGCAAGAAGAATGGTCACAGAGTTCGGTATGTCTGATAAACTTGGTCCTCTACAATTCGGTCAAGCACAAGGAGGTCAAGTATTCCTTGGCCGTGATTTCAACAACGAGCCGAATTATAGTGAAGCGATCGCTTATGAAATTGACCAAGAAGTTCAGCGCTTCATCAAAGAAAGCTACGAACGTGCGAAACAAATTCTCACTGAGAATAAAGATAAGCTAGAAATCATCGCACAAGCTCTTCTAGAAGTGGAAACATTAGATGCTGAACAAATTAAATCTCTTTACGAAACTGGAAAGCTTCCAGAGCGTGTATACGCAGATGACGAAGAGAAAAACGATGATGTGAAAGTGAACATCAAGAAAAAAGAAGAAGACGAGGAGATCTAATCTCCTTCTATAAAAAGCTGTCGGGCTCACCGGCAGCTTTTTTTATTTCGATTCATGAATGGATCGGTTTCGAATTGTTTACAAATGGAACTCAATTCGTGTATGGTATGATAGAAAGTCGAAAAATGCTCTTTTTGAGACACTATTCAAAGTGGTGATGAAGTTGTTACTCGTGATAGATGTAGGAAACACAAATACCGTTTTAGGTGTTTATCATAATGGCGATTTGAACTACCATTGGCGGATTGAAACAAGCCGTCATAAAACAGAAGATGAATTTGGTATGGCAATCCGATCCTTATTTGACTATGTAGGGCTGATGTTTGACCAGATAGAAGGGATTATCATTTCTTCTGTTGTCCCGCCAATGATGTTTGCTCTGGAAAGAATGTGCGAAAAGTATTTTCACATTACTCCTCAAATCGTTGGGCCTGGCATGAAGACTGGATTAAACATTATGTGTGACAATCCAAAGGAAGTCGGCGCTGATCGAATTGTGAACGCAGTGGCGGCCATTCACCTGTATGGGGCACCTCTCATTGTGGTAGACTTTGGAACAGCCACAACCTACTGCTATATCAATGAACAAAAACAATACATGGGTGGGGCGATTGCACCTGGTATTACCATCTCAACAGAGGCTTTATATACAAGAGCGGCTAAGCTGCCAAGAATTGAAATTGTCCGTCCAGATCACATTGTTGGAAAAAATACCATCAGTGCGATGCAATCCGGCATCCTTTATGGATATGTTGGGCAAGTCGAGGGCATAGTGAAACGGATGAAGCAGCAAGCCAAACAAACACCGAAAGTCATTGCAACAGGCGGTTTGTCTACATTGATTGGAAATGAATCAGACTGTATTGATATTGTCGATCCGTTCCTCACATTAAAAGGACTTCAATTAATTTATGAACGCAATCGTGTCGGTGTATTATAGGAGGGTTTAATCAAAATGGATTATTTAGTTAAAGCGTTAGCATATGACGGGAAAGTCCGTGCGTATGCTGCGAACACAACAGATACAATCAACGAAGCGCAGAGAAGACACCATACGTGGCCAACTGCTTCAGCTGCTATCGGCAGAACCATGACAGCGACTGTCATGATGGGAGCCATGCTGAAAGGCGAGAATAAATTAACTGTCAAAATTGAAGGCGGTGGGCCGATCGGAGCCATCATTGCGGATGGAAACGCAAAAGGTCAGGTGCGCGGATATGTCTCAAACCCACAAGTTCACTTTGATTTAAATGAACATGGGAAGCTGGACGTTAGACGTGCTGTTGGAACATCTGGAACGTTAAGTGTTGTCAAAGATATCGGACTGAAAGACCACTTTACAGGGCAAACGGAAATTGTCTCAGGTGAAATTGGAGATGACTTTACTTATTACCTGGTCTCCTCTGAACAAGTGCCATCCTCTGTAGGTGTGGGTGTTCTTGTCAATCCAGACAACTCGATCCTTGCAGCAGGCGGTTTCATCATTCAATTGCTGCCTGGAACAGAAGATGCAGTCATCGAAAGACTCGAAAAGAGATTATCAACCATTGAACCGATCTCTAAACTGATTGAAAAAGGGATGACTCCTGAAGAAATTTTAGAAGAAGTGCTCGGTGAAAAACCTCAAATCTTAGAAACTGTACCTGTCGAATTTTCTTGTAACTGCTCAAAAGAACGGTTTGCCAACGGTATTATCAGCCTAGGGAAAGCCGAAATTGAGGATATGATTGAACAAGACGGACAAGCAGAAGCTCAATGCCATTTTTGTAACGAAACGTATGTATTTACAAAAGAAGAGCTAGAAGAGCTACGTGAAGAAATAACCCGCTAAGCTCTAAGCAGCGGGTTTTCTTTTTAGAATGGAAAGGAGACGAAAGATGAGACTGAAAGCAAGAGTGGTATGGACATTTATCCTCGTTCTGCTCATGATTAATGCCGTTGTCATTGCATATGTATTAACAAAGTCACAAATGTCGCAGGCTTCTTCAAATGGGAAGAGCGGTGAAGAAATTGCTTCTATTGGGAAAGAGAAAGTCACACGTCAAGAATGGTTAAAGAAAATGGAAGACCGCTACGGAAAGGCAACACTTGAACAAATGATTAATCAGAAGGTAGTCAATCAGCTTGCGAAAGAAAACAAGCTGGAGGTATCTTCAAAAGAGATCAATCGTGAGCTGCTGATGCTGAAAGCGGTATCTAATAATTTCTACGAAGACGGTCATACAAGTGAAAAGGAATGGAAAGAGCAGATTCGTTATCAAATTTTATTAGAACAGCTTCTAACGAGAGATGCGGTCGTTTCTGAAAAAGAAGCCAAATCCTTTTATGAAAAAAACAAAGACTTGTATCAATATGATGACTCATACCGAATTCGCCACATTGTTGTGAAAACAAAAGACGAGGCACAAAGTGTATTAAAAGATTTAAAGGGCGGATCTAGTTTCGAAGCTGTAGCAGCTGAACGATCCACCGATCGATATACCTCTCCTTACGGCGGAGATCTTGGATTTGTCACAGAAGAGCAAGAAAGCATTCCAGCCCTATACATACAGGAAGCCCAAAAGCTTCAGCCAGATGAATGGACGAAAGAGCCGATCGAGATCAAAAACGGTTATGCCATCATACAATTAAAAGAAAAATTAAATGGCCGCTCCTTCTCTTATGAAGAAGTCAAAGATCAGATCAAAAGACAGATCGCCATGGAAGATCTGGGTGAAAAGGCGAATGTCAAAACCCTGTGGAAAGAAGCAAAAGTCACATGGTTTTACGATGGAGAGCAGGACTAAAAGCATTGACAAAATTTTTCGAAATTGATAATTTAATATTAATACAATAAAATTACTCGGAGATAGAGGTGTTAGTGATGGCTCGTATTGCAAATTCAGTTTTTGAACTAATAGGAAATACACCAGTCGTTAAATTAAACCGTTTAGTAGATGAAGACAGTGCGGATGTCTACTTGAAACTTGAATATATGAACCCAGGCAGCAGTGTAAAAGATCGTATTGCGTTAGCTATGATCGAAGATGCTGAAGCAAAAGGTACATTAAAAGCTGGTGACACACTCATTGAGCCAACAAGCGGAAACACAGGAATCGGTCTTGCGATGGTCGCGGCTGCAAAAGGAATTAATGCGATTTTAGTTATGCCGGATACAATGAGTCAGGAGCGCCGCAACCTTTTACGCGCTTACGGTGCAGAACTTGTATTAACACCGGGTGCAGAAGGAATGAAAGGTGCCATCAAAAAAGCAGAAGAATTAGCAGAAGAGCACGGATACTTCATGCCTCAGCAGTTCAGCAATGAAGCCAATGCTGAGATTCACCGCCGCACAACAGGGAAAGAGATTCTTGAACAGTTTGACGGCGACCTTGATGCATTTATTGCAGGAGTTGGTACGGGTGGTACGATTACAGGTGCTGGTGAAGTCCTGAAAGAAGCCATTCCATCTATTCAGCTTTATGCGGTAGAACCAACAGATTCTCCTGTACTATCAGGCGGTAAACCAGGTCCGCATAAAATTCAAGGCATCGGAGCAGGCTTTGTTCCATCTATCTTGAACACAGAAGTATATGACGGCATTATCCAAGTGAAAAACGAAGATGCATTTGAACTTGCAAGAAAGGCAGCGAAAGAAGAAGGAATCCTTGGTGGTATATCTTCAGGAGCAGCCATTTATGCAGCGCTACAAACAGCGAAGAAGCTTGGTAAAGGGAAAAAGGTTCTAGCGATTATTCCAAGTAACGGTGAACGTTACCTTAGTACGCCGCTTTATCAATTTGATTAAACAATACACCCCAGCATTTGCTGGGGTTTTTTCATGAATTCTGAAGATGGAAAGCAAATACTATTTTCTAATTAAAATGGATTGCATTACAATAAGATTAATGAAAATAAAAAAAGGATGATTACATGACACAACGTAGGCCGATGGGCATCAAAATTCCTTTTACGAAAGATGCATTCTTGAAACGATACGAACAATTAACGGCTCATGAATCACATCACGTCCTTCTTGAAAGTGCACGTGGCGGAGAATACAGTATTGCCGGCATTCATCCGATCGCTAAAGCGAAAGGGAAGGACGGGATGACCACCATCCATTATCAGAATGAGGTGTTGTTCAAAGAGGGAGATCCTTTTAGGGCGTTTGCTGATTGGTTTCAAACCCTACAAACCGAAACGAACGACGAATACCCTGACTTCCAAGGTGGAGCGATTGGATTTTTAAGCTATGATTACGCAAGATATATCGAGCATTTTAAAATGCTGTCCATCGATGATTTGAAGACGCCTGATTTGTATTTCCTCGTATTCAATGATGTCGCTGTCTTTGATCATAATAAAGACGTCCTCTGGCTGATGACTCATACAGAAGGAGACGAACCTGTCAGTGAAGTTCATCAAAGACTCGAAGAATTAAAGCACAGCTGGACAAGCACATCAGAAGAATCAGCACATTCACCTGTCAATGTGTCTTCTTCGGAATGTGTACCTGCTGCACCTTTTACTGAAGAAGCTTTCGGGGAAGCTGTAGAAACGATTAAACAATATATCGCGAACGGTGACGTGTTCCAAGTGAACCTATCGATTAGACAAGATGAACAGCTTCATACCCACCCATATCATTTATACAAAACATTACGTCACGTGAATCCATCTCCATATATGTCATATCTGCACACGCCAGATTTCCAAATTGTCTGTGGATCTCCAGAACTGCTTATTAAGAAAAAAGGCATTCAGCTCGAAACAAGACCGATCGCTGGCACAAGATCAAGAGGCAAGGATGATGCGGAAGATCAAGCGCTGGCAAAAGAACTCATTGAAGATGAAAAAGAACGCGCAGAACATGTGATGCTCGTTGATCTTGAGCGGAATGATCTTGGACGAGTGTCTACTTATGGCTCAGTCAAGGTGAACGAGTTTATGGCCATTGAGAAATATTCACACGTGATGCACATTGTATCAAATGTCCAAGGGGAGCTACGTGATGATTGTGATGCAGTAGATGTCATGAGAGCTGTATTCCCAGGCGGCACGATTACAGGTGCGCCAAAAGTGAGAACAATGGAAATCATAGAAGAGCTTGAGCCGACAAGGCGTGGGCTTTATACTGGATCTATAGGCTGGTTTGGATTCAATCAAGATATGCATTTTAATATCGTCATTCGCACGGCTTATTGTACAGGGGGCAGAGCCTTCATGCAGTCAGGTGCAGGCATTGTCATCGATTCTGTACCAAAGCACGAATACAAAGAATCGATTAAAAAAGCCTATGCAGTGAAAAAAGCATTACAGTTGAGCAAAGAAGAGACTATTTTGAGTTAGAGGTGAGCAGAGTATGATATTAATGATTGATAATTACGATTCATTTACGTACAACCTGGTACAGTATTTAGGTGAGCTTGGGGAAGAACTGATTGTAAAACGAAACGATCAAGTCACTATTCAAGAAATCGAAGAGCTCAAGCCAGACTTTCTGATGATTTCTCCAGGACCTTGCAGTCCGGATGAAGCAGGAATTAGTATGGAAGCGATCAAACATTTTGCTGGGAAGATTCCGATCTTCGGTGTCTGCTTAGGTCATCAATCCATTGCACAAGTATTTGGTGGAGATGTCATTCGTGCGGAGCGGTTAATGCATGGGAAAACATCAGAGATTGAACACGACGGCAAAGGTGTCTTCACGGGACTCCAAAATCCGCTCGTCGCAACGAGATATCATTCATTAATTGTTAAAGACGAGACGCTACCGGAGTGCTTTGTCAGAACAGCGAGCACAAAGGAAGGCGAACTCATGGCCATTCGCCATAAAGAACTTCCGATTGAAAGTGTTCAATTCCATCCAGAATCGATTATGACGTCCTTTGGTAAAGAAATGCTCAGAAATTTCATTGAAACCTATCGTAAAAAGGGGAATGAAGTAAACGCATGATCATTTACCTGAACGGTCAGTATATAGAGGAGAAAGACGCGACTCTTTCTCCTTTTGATCATGGTTTTCTATATGGCATCGGTGTATTCGAAACATTTACCTCTCTAGCAGGACAAGTCTTCTTGTTAGACTGGCATCTTGAAAGGCTCAATCAATCATTGCGTGACCTTTGCATCGAATCCACAATAGAGAAACCATTTGTACTCGACATCATTCATACATTATTCAATCAAAACCAAATAACGGACGGTCATGCGAGGATCCGCTTCAATGTTTCTGCGGGCAGAGGCAATGGATTTTCTGCAGACCCTTATGAGGAGCCTGTTGTTTTTGTGATGATCTCCCCATTCCGGCCTGAATCAATAGTAGATGAAAAACAGGGAATCATTCTTGATACAAGAAGAAACACACCGGAAGGTCCAAGACGGCTCAAGTCGCATCATTACATGAACAACCTGCTGGCGAAAAGAGAAGTAGGGAACGATCCGTCTGTAGAAGGGATCTTTTTAACAAAAGAAGACGATGTGGCAGAAGGAATTACGTCAAATCTATTTTGGCGAAAAAAAGATGTGATCTATACACCTTCACTTGATACCGGCATTTTAAACGGGGTTACCCGTCGATATTGTATCGAAACGCTGCAAGCTTCGGGGATCCCACTAATAGAAGGAAGATATCCACTCTCACACTTGCTCTCAGCTGATGAGGCGTGGATGACCAATTCGGTTCAGGGAATTGTGCCTTTTAAAAATATCGGAGACACCGTCCTGCAAAACCACAACCGAACGATTTCGACCAAGCTGAGAACAGAATATACAAAAGAACGTCTAGAACATAAAGAGTAGGTGGACACAATGACACAACAATTGATAAAACAGCCTAAAATCATACAAGCCAAGCACCATACCCTTAGTTATGAAGAGAAGACATTGGTCATGGGCATTTTAAATGTCACACCGGACTCTTTTTCAGATGGAGGAAAATTCAATCAAATTGATAAAGCGCTGGCTCATGCAACGCAACTCATAGAAGATGGGGCGCATATTATTGATATTGGCGGTGAATCGACTCGGCCGGGGGCGGCACTTGTCTCAGAGCAAGAGGAGCTTTCAAGGGTCATTCCTGTCATTGAGAAGATCACAAAAGAATTGGACATACCTATTTCTATTGATACGTATAAAGCCCATGTCGCAGATGAGGCAGTGAAAGCGGGAGCCTCAATCATTAATGATGTATGGGGGGCGAAAGCTGATCCTCAAATGGCGCATGTGGCAGCGAAGCACAACGTGCCAATCATCTTAATGCACAATCGACCAGAGCGGAATTACACCCATCTGATTTCAGATATGATTGCAGATCTGAAAGAAAGTGTTCAAATTGTAAAACAAGCGGGTGTCCGTGATGACATGATTATATTAGACCCTGGTGTAGGATTTGCGAAAAATAAAACTGACAACCTCATGGTCATGAATGAACTTGAACATTTTTGCCACCTAGGGTATCCGCTGCTTCTAGCAACATCCCGCAAACGATTCATCGGTGCAGTTTTAGACCTGCCGCCTGAAGAACGTACTGAAGGAACGGGTGCAACGGTCTGTCTTGGAATTCAAAAGGGCAGCGCGATGGTCCGAGTGCACGATGTAAAAGAAATCGCAAGAATGGCAAAAATGATGGATGCCATGCTGAATAAAGGAGGCGCTTATCATCGATAAAGTATATGTAAACGGAATGGAATTTTACGGCTATCACGGTGTATTTGCAGAAGAGAATAAACTAGGCCAGCGCTTTCGTGTGGACCTAACAGCTTCACTGGATTTAAGTAAGGCAGGACAAACGGATGACCTAAATGAGACCATCAACTATGCTGAGCTCTACAACATCTGCAAAAATATTGTAGAAGGGGACCCAGTGAACCTCGTTGAAACGCTGACAGAAAGAATTGCAAATCAAGTGTTAAAGGACTTTCCGACAGTTCAAGAATGTACAGTAAAAGTAATCAAACCAGATCCGCCAATTCCAGGACACTATCAGTCCGTTGCCATTGAAATGACGAGATCACGCGCATGAACAATACAGCATATATCGCTTTAGGGTCAAACATAGGTAAAAAGGAAACCTATTTAAAAGAAGCTGTCAAAAAACTTCACGAACATCCAGGTGTTCAAGTTGAATCCATTTCATCTATATATGAGACAACACCTGTAGGCTACGAGAATCAGGATGACTTCTTGAACATGGCTGTGAAGATTTCCACCTCGCTTCGTCCTGAAGAACTTCTATCACTGACTCAGAAAATTGAGCAGGAGTTAGGCAGAACAAGAGAAGTGAGGTGGGGTCCACGGACAGCTGACCTTGACATTTTACTTTATAATCGTGAAAATATTGAAACAGAACAACTTGTAGTGCCGCATCCTAGAATGTACGAACGTTTATTCGTTCTTGTTCCGATGAGTGAGATTTGCCCAGAAATCGGCGAAGCCCAGATAAACGCCGTAACAGACCAAGAAGGTGTAAGCATATGGAAAAAGACATGTGGGGTAGAAGAATTCGTGCATACCGAAAGCTAAAAGGGTATACTCAGGAAGGGTTCGCCAAAAGACTGGGCATCTCTGTCTCTGTCTTAGGGGAAATTGAGCGAGGCAATCGATTACCAACAAACCAAATGGTTGGTCAAATAGCAGATGCTTTAAATATAACGGTGGAAGAACTTTCACCAATACTTGAAGAAGAAAGGAGGGGACATGATGTTTAAAATCGGAGATATCGAAATTAAAAACAAAGTAGTGCTCGCACCAATGGCTGGTGTGTGTAACTCTGCTTTCAGACTCACGGTGAAAGAGTTTGGAGCGGGCTTAGTCTGCGCTGAAATGGTCAGTGACAAAGCGATCTTGATTAATAATGCCAGAACGATGGGCATGCTGTACATTGATGAACGTGAAAAACCGTTGAGCCTTCAGATATTTGGGGGAGAAAAGGACACGCTCGTAGAAGCGGCCAAGTTTGTAGACCAGAATACAACGGCGGACATTATTGATATTAATATGGGATGTCCTGTACCAAAGATCACGAAATGTGACGCAGGAGCGAAATGGCTGCTGGATCCAAACAAGATTTACGAAATGGTATCCGCAGTCGTAGAAGCTGTAGATAAACCTGTTACTGTGAAAATGAGAATGGGCTGGGACGAAGACCATATCTTCGCTATCGACAATGCCCGTGCTGTTGAACGAGCAGGTGGACAAGCGGTTGCGCTTCACGGACGGACACGTGTGCAGATGTACGAAGGAACAGCGAATTGGGATATTATAAAAGAGGTCAAACAATCTGTTTCCATTCCAGTCATCGGCAATGGAGATGTCAAAACCCCTCAAGATGCAAAACGTATGCTTGATGAAACAGGTGTGGATGCTGTCATGATCGGAAGAGCCGCACTAGGAAACCCGTGGATGATTTACCGGACGGTTCATTATTTAGAAACGGGTGAACTAAAAGAAGAGCCTAATGTGCGTGAGAAAATGTCTGTGTGCAAACTTCACTTAGACAGACTCATAGACCTGAAAGGCGAGCATGTGGCTGTCAGAGAAATGAGAAAACATGCAGCATGGTACTTAAAAGGTGTCCGGGGCAATGCAGATGTAAGAAACCAAATCAATCAAAGTGAAACGAGAGCGGAGCTTGTAAAAGTTCTAGATGACTTTACGATCGAAGCCGAGGCAAAAGAGCTTCAAAGAATAAAAGTAGGATAAGACTATCTTTCTTTTTGTAGCTCACTGCTAGTGCACGTACTGGCAGTTTTTCTGCTTTTCTCTGCAAAATACATTATTGGAGTGATATAAATGAGTAATGAAGGGCTTAATAACGAAGAATTAAATGATCAATTCCAAGTAAGACGTGACAAAATGAATAAAATGAGAGAAGAGGGTATCGATCCATTCGGTGAACGATATGACCGTTCTCATCAATCCGCACAAATTATTGCTGAATATGACGAGTTTTCAAAAGAAGACTTAGAAGAAAAAGCAGCTCAAGTAACAATTGCTGGCCGTATGATGACAAAACGCGGAAAAGGGAAAGCTGGCTTTGCACACATTCAAGACTTAGAAGGACAAATTCAAATCTATGTACGTAAAGATAGTGTAGGAGAAGAAGCTTACGAATTATTCAAAAGCTCGGACCTAGGCGATATTATCGGTGTGACTGGAACCGTATTTAAAACGAATGTAGGAGAACTTTCAATTAAAGCGACTAGCTTTGAGGTTCTTACAAAAGCACTTCGCCCGCTCCCTGATAAATATCACGGACTAAAAGATGTAGAACAACGCTATCGTCAGCGTTACCTTGACCTGATTGTCAATCCAGAAAGTAAGCAGACGTTCATCATGCGAAGCAAAATCATTCAATCAATGAGAAGATACTTAGATTCAAAAGGATACCTAGAAGTTGAAACACCAACAATGCATAGCATCCCTGGTGGTGCATCAGCTCGTCCTTTCATTACTCATCACAATGCACTTGATATGCCACTTTATATGCGTATTGCGATCGAGCTGCATTTAAAACGTCTAATTGTCGGTGGTCTAGAGAAAGTATACGAGATTGGTCGCGTATTCCGTAATGAAGGAGTCTCAACTCGTCATAACCCGGAATTTACTATGATTGAGCTGTATGAAGCATATGCAGACTATAAAGACATCATGAACCTAACGGAAAACTTGATTGCTCATATTGCCCAAGAGGTGCTGGGAACAACAACAATTCAATATGGAGAAGATCAAATTGATCTAAAACCTGAATGGAAGAGACTCCATATGGTTGAAGCAGTCAAAGAAGCAACAGGTGTAGACTTCTGGCAGGAGATGTCTGTAGAAGAAGCAAAACAGCATGCTGCTGATCACGATGTTGAAATCACAAAAAACATGACAGTAGGTCATATTATCAATGAGTTCTTCGAGCAAAAAGTAGAAGAAACACTGGTTCAGCCTACTTTTATTTACGGGCACCCAGTTGAGATTTCTCCATTAGCTAAGAAAAATCCTGAAGACCCGCGCTTCACGGACCGCTTTGAGCTATTCATCGTGCGTCGCGAGCATGCAAATGCATTCACCGAGCTGAATGATCCAATCGACCAAAGAGAACGCTTTGAAGCTCAATTAAAAGAACGCGAAGAAGGAAATGACGAAGCGCATCTCATGGATGACGATTTTGTTGAAGCATTAGAATATGGCATGCCGCCAACAGGCGGACTAGGAATCGGTATCGACCGATTAATCATGCTGCTAACAAATTCTCCATCAATCAGAGATGTACTGCTTTTCCCGCAAATGAGAAACCGTTAATACATCAACAAAAGCGCCATTTGATCTGTGGCGCTTTTTATTTTTCATAAAATGAAATTTTTTTCAAAAAAACTATTGCAAGAAAAGAATCCAGATGGTATATTATTATTCGTTGCCGCAAAACAGCAACGAGGTTGAAAAAAGAAAATGAAAAAAGTTCTTGACTTCAACCGAAGCGAAATGTTAAGATATTGAAGTCGCTTACGAGCGATAACGAAAATGGTCTTTGAAAACTAAACAAGACAAAACGTACCTGTTAATTCGAGTTTTTATAAAAAATCCTATGATACATCATAGGTAGTCAGTCAAACTGGCGAAAAGCAAAACTTCGGTTTTGTACTTTTTCGGAGAGTTTGATCCTGGCTCAGGACGAACGCTGGCGGCGTGCCTAATACATGCAAGTCGAGCGGACAGAAGGGAGCTTGCTCCCGGATGTTAGCGGCGGACGGGTGAGTAACACGTGGGTAACCTGCCTGTAAGACTGGGATAACTCCGGGAAACCGGAGCTAATACCGGATAGTTCCTTGAACCGCATGGTTCAAGGATGAAAGACGGTTTCGGCTGTCACTTACAGATGGACCCGCGGCGCATTAGCTAGTTGGTGAGGTAACGGCTCACCAAGGCGACGATGCGTAGCCGACCTGAGAGGGTGATCGGCCACACTGGGACTGAGACACGGCCCAGACTCCTACGGGAGGCAGCAGTAGGGAATCTTCCGCAATGGACGAAAGTCTGACGGAGCAACGCCGCGTGAGTGATGAAGGTTTTCGGATCGTAAAGCTCTGTTGTTAGGGAAGAACAAGTGCAAGAGTAACTGCTTGCACCTTGACGGTACCTAACCAGAAAGCCACGGCTAACTACGTGCCAGCAGCCGCGGTAATACGTAGGTGGCAAGCGTTGTCCGGAATTATTGGGCGTAAAGGGCTCGCAGGCGGTTTCTTAAGTCTGATGTGAAAGCCCCCGGCTCAACCGGGGAGGGTCATTGGAAACTGGGAAACTTGAGTGCAGAAGAGGAGAGTGGAATTCCACGTGTAGCGGTGAAATGCGTAGAGATGTGGAGGAACACCAGTGGCGAAGGCGACTCTCTGGTCTGTAACTGACGCTGAGGAGCGAAAGCGTGGGGAGCGAACAGGATTAGATACCCTGGTAGTCCACGCCGTAAACGATGAGTGCTAAGTGTTAGGGGGTTTCCGCCCCTTAGTGCTGCAGCTAACGCATTAAGCACTCCGCCTGGGGAGTACGGTCGCAAGACTGAAACTCAAAGGAATTGACGGGGGCCCGCACAAGCGGTGGAGCATGTGGTTTAATTCGAAGCAACGCGAAGAACCTTACCAGGTCTTGACATCCTCTGACAACCCTAGAGATAGGGCTTTCCCTTCGGGGACAGAGTGACAGGTGGTGCATGGTTGTCGTCAGCTCGTGTCGTGAGATGTTGGGTTAAGTCCCGCAACGAGCGCAACCCTTGATCTTAGTTGCCAGCATTTAGTTGGGCACTCTAAGGTGACTGCCGGTGACAAACCGGAGGAAGGTGGGGATGACGTCAAATCATCATGCCCCTTATGACCTGGGCTACACACGTGCTACAATGGACAGAACAAAGGGCTGCGAGACCGCAAGGTTTAGCCAATCCCACAAATCTGTTCTCAGTTCGGATCGCAGTCTGCAACTCGACTGCGTGAAGCTGGAATCGCTAGTAATCGCGGATCAGCATGCCGCGGTGAATACGTTCCCGGGCCTTGTACACACCGCCCGTCACACCACGAGAGTTTGCAACACCCGAAGTCGGTGAGGTAACCTTTATGGAGCCAGCCGCCGAAGGTGGGGCAGATGATTGGGGTGAAGTCGTAACAAGGTAGCCGTATCGGAAGGTGCGGCTGGATCACCTCCTTTCTAAGGATATATGGAGCAGCGTACGTTTTTCGTCTTGTTTAGTTTTGAAGGATCATTCCTTCAAAACATGTCTCTAGCGAGACAGGATTGTTCTTTGAAAACTAGATAACAATAAGTAATACATTCACATTGAATGCAATGCAAAGTTCATCACACATAGTGATTCTTTCTAAAGTAAGAAATGGTTAAGTTAGAAAGGGCGCACGGTGGATGCCTTGGCACTAGGAGCCGATGAAGGACGGGACGAACACCGATATGCTTCGGGGAGCTGTAAGCAAGCTTTGATCCGGAGATTTCCGAATGGGGAAACCCACTGCTCGTAATGGAGTAGTATCCATACTTGAATACATAGAGTATGAGAAGGCATACCCGGGGAACTGAAACATCTAAGTACCCGGAGGAAGAGAAAGCAAATGCGATTCCCTGAGTAGCGGCGAGCGAAACGGGAACAGCCCAAACCAAGAGGCTTGCCTCTTGGGGTTGTAGGACACTCTATACGGAGTTACAAAGGAACGATATAAGCGAAGAGGTCTGGAAAGGCCCGCCAAAGAAGGTAACAGCCCTGTAACTGAAATGTTGTTCTCTCCAGAGTGGATCCTGAGTACGGCGGAACACGTGAAATTCCGTCGGAATCCGGGAGGACCATCTCCCAAGGCTAAATACTCCCTAGTGACCGATAGTGAACCAGTACCGTGAGGGAAAGGTGAAAAGCACCCCGGAAGGGGAGTGAAATAGATCCTGAAACCGTGTGCCTACAAGTAGTCAGAGCCCGTTAACGGGTGATGGCGTGCCTTTTGTAGAATGAACCGGCGAGTTACGATCCCGTGCAAGGTTAAGCAGAAGATGCGGAGCCGCAGCGAAAGCGAGTCTGAATAGGGCGCATGAGTACGTGGTCGTAGACCCGAAACCAGGTGATCTACCCATGTCCAGGGTGAAGTTCAGGTAACACTGAATGGAGGCCCGAACCCACGCACGTTGAAAAGTGCGGGGATGAGGTGTGGGTAGGGGTGAAATGCCAATCGAACCTGGAGATAGCTGGTTCTCTCCGAAATAGCTTTAGGGCTAGCCTCAAGGTAAGAGTCTCGGAGGTAGAGCACTGATTGGACTAGGGGCCCCTACCGGGTTACCGAATTCAGTCAAACTCCGAATGCCGATGACTTATCCTTGGGAGTCAGACTGCGAGTGATAAGATCCGTAGTCGAAAGGGAAACAGCCCAGACCGCCAGCTAAGGTCCCAAAGTATACGTTAAGTGGAAAAGGATGTGGAGTTGCTTAGACAACCAGGATGTTGGCTTAGAAGCAGCCACCATTTAAAGAGTGCGTAATAGCTCACTGGTCGAGTGACTCTGCGCCGAAAATGTACCGGGGCTAAACGTATCACCGAAGCTGCGGACTGTTCTTACGAACAGTGGTAGGAGAGCGTTCTAAGTGCAGTGAAGTCAGACCGGAAGGACTGGTGGAGCGCTTAGAAGTGAGAATGCCGGTATGAGTAGCGAAAGACGGGTGAGAATCCCGTCCACCGAATGCCTAAGGTTTCCTGAGGAAGGCTCGTCCGCTCAGGGTTAGTCGGGACCTAAGCCGAGGCCGAAAGGCGTAGGCGATGGACAACAGGTTGATATTCCTGTACCACCTCCTCACCATTTGAGCAATGGGGGGACGCAGGAGGATAGGGTAAGCGCGGTATTGGATATCCGCGTCCAAGCAGTTAGGCTGGGAAATAGGCAAATCCGTTTCCCGTGAAGGCTGAGCTGTGATGGCGAGCGAAATTTAGTAGCGAAGTTCCTGATTCCACACTGCCAAGAAAAGCCTCTAGCGAGGTGAGAGGTGCCCGTACCGCAAACCGACACAGGTAGGCGAGGAGAGAATCCTAAGGTGATCGAGAGAACTCTCGTTAAGGAACTCGGCAAAATGACCCCGTAACTTCGGGAGAAGGGGTGCTTCTTAGGGTGTTAAAGCCCCGAGAAGCCGCAGTGAATAGGCCCAGGCGACTGTTTAGCAAAAACACAGGTCTCTGCGAAGCCGTAAGGCGAAGTATAGGGGCTGACGCCTGCCCGGTGCTGGAAGGTTAAGAGGAGCGCTTAGCGTAAGCGAAGGTGCGAATTGAAGCCCCAGTAAACGGCGGCCGTAACTATAACGGTCCTAAGGTAGCGAAATTCCTTGTCGGGTAAGTTCCGACCCGCACGAAAGGCGCAACGATCTGGGCACTGTCTCAACGAGAGACTCGGTGAAATTATAGTACCTGTGAAGATGCAGGTTACCCGCGACAGGACGGAAAGACCCCGTGGAGCTTTACTGCAGCCTGATATTGAATGTTGGTACAGCTTGTACAGGATAGGTAGGAGCCTTGGAAACCGGAGCGCTAGCTTCGGTGGAGGCATCGGTGGGATACTACCCTGGCTGTATTGACCTTCTAACCCGCTGCCCTTATCGGGCAGGGAGACAGTGTCAGGTGGGCAGTTTGACTGGGGCGGTCGCCTCCTAAAATGTAACGGAGGCGCCCAAAGGTTCCCTCAGAATGGTTGGAAATCATTCGCAGAGTGTAAAGGCACAAGGGAGCTTGACTGCGAGACCTACAAGTCGAGCAGGGACGAAAGTCGGGCTTAGTGATCCGGTGGTTCCGCATGGAAGGGCCATCGCTCAACGGATAAAAGCTACCCCGGGGATAACAGGCTTATCTCCCCCAAGAGTCCACATCGACGGGGAGGTTTGGCACCTCGATGTCGGCTCATCGCATCCTGGGGCTGTAGTCGGTCCCAAGGGTTGGGCTGTTCGCCCATTAAAGCGGTACGCGAGCTGGGTTCAGAACGTCGTGAGACAGTTCGGTCCCTATCCGTCGCGGGCGCAGGAAATTTGAGAGGAGCTGTCCTTAGTACGAGAGGACCGGGATGGACGCACCGCTGGTGTACCAGTTGTTCTGCCAAGGGCATCGCTGGGTAGCTATGTGCGGACGGGATAAGTGCTGAAAGCATCTAAGCATGAAGCCCCCCTCAAGATGAGATTTCCCATTCCGCAAGGAAGTAAGATCCCTGAAAGATGATCAGGTTGATAGGTCTGAGGTGGAAGCGTGGTGACACGTGGAGCTGACAGATACTAATAGATCGAGGACTTAACCTATATTCTAATGTGAAAAATGAACATTGTTATCTAGTTTTGAGAGAACATTCTCTCCATCAGGTTTGGTGGCGATAGCGAAGAGGTCACACCCGTTCCCATACCGAACACGGAAGTTAAGCTCTTCAGCGCCGATGGTAGTTGGGGGTTTCCCCCTGTGAGAGTAGGACGCCGCCAAGCTTTTCAAAGGATCAGTTCCAGTCGGAACTGGTCTTTTTTGTGTTTTAATAAATGATATATCTATTTATATTGAAAATAGTGGTCTTTCACTACATTCTCAATAACTCATTCATTTCATCCCCTTCACTGGAATTCTAGACATTCTATAAAATTCTTATCATCCAACCTCGTCGCTCGCTCATCTTGCTAAGAGTCAACATCGAAAGAGTAAACATGTCTAAAAAGGGTCTTCTCCTCTGGCAACCATATGTAGCGAACTGCGCTTGCTGCTAGATCATTGAAACCTACATAAGAGAGCAAAGGGCATCTTGGTTTGCTAATGAGAGAGGGGAGGAAGATTTGAGTTAAGCACCACAATGTTTGATGAGGCAGGGGAACATTGAGACGAATTTTTGGAAAATGACCAGGATCAATTTAATATAAAGCAAATATACAAAATGGTTTCTCGGAAAAATAAAATAATAAAAAAATTCGTTTCTATATGCACGTTATCTGAGGATTTAAGGAATAAAACAAACATTTTTCAGCTTTAAAAGAGCTGTTTTTACATTGAAAAAGCGCTATTAATGCCCTTTTTAACAAAAAAACATAAAAAAATGAAAAAAAGACTTTTAAAATGAAGAGACAAGTGGTAAACTTCTTTAGGTGCCTTAACGAAAAGATGTGAAAAAATAGCTTTAAAATAAATTCAAAAATTATTTTAAAAAAGTCTTTACAAACAATATCTTATCGTTATATAATACTATTTGTCAGATCGAGAGGCATTCGAAACGACATGATATGGAGGATTAGCTCAGCTGGGAGAGCATCTGCCTTACAAGCAGAGGGTCGGCGGTTCGAGCCCGTCATCCTCCACCATATTTATTCTTACATAATGTTAGGATAGATAAAGCCGGTGTAGCTCAACTGGTAGAGCAACTGACTTGTAATCAGTAGGTTGGGGGTTCAAGTCCTCTTGCCGGCACCACTTTCATATGGTAAGATAGACAAGTCGCTTTAAAAGCGAGCCATTAGCTCAGTTGGTAGAGCATCTGACTTTTAATCAGAGGGTCGAAGGTTCGAGTCCTTCATGGCTCACCATTTTCATGCGGGTGTGGCGGAATTGGCAGACGCGCTAGACTTAGGATCTAGTGTCTTTATGACGTGGGGGTTCAAGTCCCTTCACCCGCATTGCCAAACAACATAAAGAAATCCTGTAATGCGGAAGTAGTTCAGTGGTAGAACACCACCTTGCCAAGGTGGGGGTCGCGGGTTCGAATCCCGTCTTCCGCTTATACCATCCACGCCGGGGTGGTGGAATTGGCAGACACACAGGACTTAAAATCCTGCGGTAGGTGACTACCGTGCCGGTTCAAGTCCGGCCCTCGGCATTATAAAATAAGCGCCCGTAGCTCAATTGGATAGAGCGTTTGACTACGGATCAAAAGGTTAGGGGTTCGACTCCTCTCGGGCGCGCCATTAAGATCGGGAAGTAGCTCAGCTTGGTAGAGCACTTGGTTTGGGACCAAGGGGTCGCAGGTTCGAATCCTGTCTTCCCGACCATCTTTTATGGGGCCTTAGCTCAGCTGGGAGAGCGCCTGCCTTGCACGCAGGAGGTCAGCGGTTCGATCCCGCTAGGCTCCACCAATATGATCTTTGAAAACTAAACAAGACAAAACGTACCTGTTAATTCGAGTTTTTATAAAAAAATCCTATGATACATCATAGGTAGTCAGTCAAACTGGCGAAAAGCAAAACTTCGGTTTTGTACTTTTTCGGAGAGTTTGATCCTGGCTCAGGACGAACGCTGGCGGCGTGCCTAATACATGCAAGTCGAGCGGACAGAAGGGAGCTTGCTCCCGGATGTTAGCGGCGGACGGGTGAGTAACACGTGGGTAACCTGCCTGTAAGACTGGGATAACTCCGGGAAACCGGAGCTAATACCGGATAGTTCCTTGAACCGCATGGTTCAAGGATGAAAGACGGTTTCGGCTGTCACTTACAGATGGACCCGCGGCGCATTAGCTAGTTGGTGAGGTAACGGCTCACCAAGGCGACGATGCGTAGCCGACCTGAGAGGGTGATCGGCCACACTGGGACTGAGACACGGCCCAGACTCCTACGGGAGGCAGCAGTAGGGAATCTTCCGCAATGGACGAAAGTCTGACGGAGCAACGCCGCGTGAGTGATGAAGGTTTTCGGATCGTAAAGCTCTGTTGTTAGGGAAGAACAAGTGCAAGAGTAACTGCTTGCACCTTGACGGTACCTAACCAGAAAGCCACGGCTAACTACGTGCCAGCAGCCGCGGTAATACGTAGGTGGCAAGCGTTGTCCGGAATTATTGGGCGTAAAGGGCTCGCAGGCGGTTTCTTAAGTCTGATGTGAAAGCCCCCGGCTCAACCGGGGAGGGTCATTGGAAACTGGGAAACTTGAGTGCAGAAGAGGAGAGTGGAATTCCACGTGTAGCGGTGAAATGCGTAGAGATGTGGAGGAACACCAGTGGCGAAGGCGACTCTCTGGTCTGTAACTGACGCTGAGGAGCGAAAGCGTGGGGAGCGAACAGGATTAGATACCCTGGTAGTCCACGCCGTAAACGATGAGTGCTAAGTGTTAGGGGGTTTCCGCCCCTTAGTGCTGCAGCTAACGCATTAAGCACTCCGCCTGGGGAGTACGGTCGCAAGACTGAAACTCAAAGGAATTGACGGGGGCCCGCACAAGCGGTGGAGCATGTGGTTTAATTCGAAGCAACGCGAAGAACCTTACCAGGTCTTGACATCCTCTGACAACCCTAGAGATAGGGCTTTCCCTTCGGGGACAGAGTGACAGGTGGTGCATGGTTGTCGTCAGCTCGTGTCGTGAGATGTTGGGTTAAGTCCCGCAACGAGCGCAACCCTTGATCTTAGTTGCCAGCATTTAGTTGGGCACTCTAAGGTGACTGCCGGTGACAAACCGGAGGAAGGTGGGGATGACGTCAAATCATCATGCCCCTTATGACCTGGGCTACACACGTGCTACAATGGACAGAACAAAGGGCTGCGA